>JAFGWZ010000203.1 GCA_016936905.1 Deltaproteobacteria bacterium
GGCAAATCGTGAACATCACCGGAGAGCGGCACATGATACCGATACTCATCAACACGTCTGAACCGATGGTGAAGGTCAGAGTGGTAACCGTCAAGGATTATTCTTCCAAGACCCTTTCTCTCTTACAAAATCTCGGAGTCCTTCATGTTGAAGAGGCAAGCGAGCTGACAGCCATCGATAAAGCGGTTATCGACAATCGAAGAAACGACGTCCGGAAAGCCCTCGCCACCTGCGAAGCCATTCTCGCCAATCTCACCGGTGAGCGGACTATTCGTCTCGCAGAAACGACGGACCGTGAATCCTTTGAAGCCATTTTGCGGGATGTCAAAAAAATATACGCCGACGTTTCCCACCTTATTCAAAAGCAGGACCGACTCCAGGAAGAGATAACCACCCTGGAGTTTCTCGCCGCGCGTCTCCGCGTTCTGCTCCGCGAGGTGGATGTGCCGATGTCGGACCTCACCTATTCAGGACGCTATCTTTTCACTGCCGTCCTCGTTATGACGGACGATATGTACAAGACATTCGGCGAACGTGCCCGGGCCTACCTGCTCGAGGAAGTTGCCGTTTCCGAGGGGGGAGAAACGGTTCTCTATATTATCGCCCGTTCCGACGACCGGCAGCCCATTGAAATGATAATCAGGGAAATGGGGATCACTCTGTTGGCCCCCCCGGCGAATGACAGCATGCTCGGCGATTTTCTTATTCAGAACAAGGAAACGCTCCAGAAGAAAAAGGAAGAGTTTGACAGTCTTCGCCGGGAACTCCAGAAAGCCATCGAGGGAGACCTCCATCGGATCGCCCTGTACCGGGAAATCCTCTCCATGGAAGACGACCGTCTTTCCGTCCTCCAGCAGGCGAGCGAGGCTCACTACGTCACCCTGATAGAGGGCTTTGTTCCCGAATCGCAGGTCGACCTGGTCGGTTCCGGGCTTCGAGAACTGGTCAACTATATCTACATAGAAACGAAACATCCCGTCCCGGCGGAGACCCCCCCGACAAAACTCCGCAATCCCCGGGGAATCAAACCGTTCGAAGTCATTGTCAGCCTCTTCAGCCTGCCGCGGTACGGCGACTGGGACCCCACGCCGAGCGTGGCCTACTTCTTTGCCTTCTTCTTCGGCCTCATGTTGAATGACCTGGTGTACGCCGCAGGCCTCCTCGTCCTCGCCAGATTTCTTCTCGACAAACTTGTCGAGGACCCCGAATCGGAGGGAACACAGCTCTTCAGGCACGTCCTGTATATCAGCGGAAGCGTGGCGCTCGTCATGGGAATTCTGTCCGGAACATATCTCGGCGATTTCTTTACCATGTATTTCTCCGTCGATATCCAGAAGCTGGCCCTGAGCGCAGCAATTCAGACCAAGCTTTCCGATCCTATTTCCTTTATTATCCTGTCGCTCATCATCGGCCTTATTCACCTGAACATCGCCCACGTCCTGGGCATGATCAAGGGAATCAAGGAAAACGACAAGGGTATGGTGGTGAGCAAAATCGGCCTTTTTCTGACGCAGATCTTCGGAATCCCCTACCTCTTCAAGGCAATGCTCAATATCACACTGTTCCCCCTCAGCGAGACGACCTACGGATTCTTCGCGTACCCCCTCACCCTGGGAATCGCCTTGATCGTTGTCGGGGCATTCATGCAGATGGGGGCCCTTGGTTCGGTATTCTGGATATTCGACCTCACGGGCATTCTCGGAGATGTCATGTCATATTCGCGGCTGGCGGGAGTCGGCCTCGCCACGTTTTACCTGGCGTCATCGTTCAATCTCCTGTCCAAATGGGTATCAGCGACCGTTGAGTCGGCCATTCCCGGGTTCATCGGCGCGGCAATCGCTCTCGCCATCGGCGTCGTCCTCCTCGTCATGTTTCATGTATTTAATCTGCTGCTCAGCAGCCTTGCTGCTTTCATACATTCACTGAGATTGTGTTTTGTAGAGTTTTTGCTCAAGTTCTATGAAGGTGGTGGAAGGGCATACGCCCCGTTTCACCTGAGACTTCGGAGAGAAGTAACCGTTGGTAAAAAATCATAGAGAGAGGAGTAGGATATGACAACCATACAAGCCTTGGCTACATTTGGCGGTGCGATGGCATTGGCGGGGGGACTGGCCGGCTCAGCTATCGGTATTGCCAACGCCGCATCCTCCGGAGTGGCAACCTTATCCGAGGATTCCGGTCAGCTGAGAAATGTTATTGTCCTGGCATCTCTGCCGATGACGCAAAGTTTCTACGGGCTGATCATCCTCATCATTATCCTTACCGTTAGCCTGCCCAAGCTTGCGGCCGCCGGTATCGGAGCGGGTGTGGCCATCCTGGGCATCGGCATCATGGCGGGTTTCGCCGAGTTGTTCTCCGCCATATTCCAGGGGGCGGTTTGCGCCGCCGGTATCGCCCTGCTGCCGAAGACGAGAGGTCGAATCCTGACGGCATCTATGATGCTCGCCGTCTTCGTCGAGCTGATCGGCGTTCTGGGTCTTGTTTTTACCATTATGGCGCTGAGTATACTCAAGCTCATGTAGCAAAGAACAAGGGTGAACAGCATGGAAACCGATAAAATCAGAGAAGCGATCCTGGCCAAAGCCAAAAGTGAAGCCGACGGCATTGCCGCCGACGCCGAAAGAAAGGCCCGGGAGGTGATCCAGAAGGCCCAGGATCAGAAAAAGCAGAGACTGGAAGAAGAAAAGAAAAAGATCCTCTCCGACGCTCAGCAAGAAGCATCCAGGCTCAGGGCACAGGCTTCCCTCAAGGCACGGCAGGAAATCCTGCAGGAAAAGGCCGCCATCCTCGACCGGATCATCAAAGCCGTGAAGGAAGACCTGTCGCGGCAGGTCCTCGACAGGAACTCCTTTATCCCCCTGGTGACGACGGCGATCGATGCCTTCGAAACGGACAAGCCGGTAAGGATCTATGTTGCCCCCAGAGACGTCGCCACTGTTCAGGATATCATTCAAAATGATACCGACATGAAGGGGAAAATATCGGAAGTCAGAGAAATGGAATGCCTCGGCGGCGTTCTTGCCGAGTCCGATGACGGCATGAACAGCATCGACAACACCTATGACATGCGGCAGGAAATGTTGATGCCCAAAATATTACCTGACATCGGCAAAAAACTATTTGGAGACGAATAACGGTGAATCTCATCAGTACACGGTACGCGTTCACGTCGGCCTACCTCAAGGGTGAAGAGGCACGGGGAATGACGTCAGGTCACATGGAAGGGGTGGTGCAGCGGGCGCGAGCCACGCAAGACGTGCTGGACATCATCAAAGACACCGACCTGGGCGAATACCTCCTCGAATTCGCGCCGTCCGGCTGGGCGACATTCAACGAGATGGATCAGTTCCTGGGGAAATACTTCAGCAATTGCCTGGACCGTCTGGCTCGGTTCAAGCTTCCCGCCGATATGGTGGCCATACTGGAAGCGTACATCCCCAAGTTTGACATCCTGAACATGAAAATCGCCCTCCGGGGGGTTCTCATGGATGAGGCCTACCCATTGACACCGTTGGGCGAGCTCGCGAAGCAGGATTATCTTGAAGCCCTGACGAACGCGGCTACCCCGCAAGAGCTGTCCGATTTCTTCGTAAAAATCAACATGAGCGATTACGCCGTCATCGTTAAAGACGTGAAAGAGAAGGACTACCGGTCGACGGTGGAGGCCGAGTTCAACCTTGATCATCTCTATGTCCGCACCATGCGTAAGGCCTTGATGAACATGAACGACGGCAGCATATTGACCAAGGCGTGGGGCATTATGATCGACCTGGCCAATCTCGGCGCCGTTTTCCGATCAGTTCTTGGAACAAAAGGCCTTTCCGGCGAGATGATCCTTGACGGCGGCCATATGCTGACAGGGGACGCCGTCAGGGAACTCCACTCGCTGAAGATCGGAGAAATCGCCGCAAGGCTGGAGCACACGGAGTACGAAAACATTGCCCAGGACATCGCCAAAACCTACGAGAAGGAAGGAAATGTCACCGCCGTCGACAGAGTCATCGAAAAGCACAAGGTCAGGCTCCTTGGTGATTTGCTGTCTCCCCGGGCATTGTCCCCCTGCAACCTCCTGTGGTACCTGATAGTGAAGGAACTTGAAATCAGAAACGCCCGGTTGATTTTCAAGACGCTCATGGACTGCGTACCGCTTTCAGAAATAAGAGATTATCTGGTGACTGCATCATGACAACCATGAAAGATTTCAGCATTGCCATCATTGGAAACAAGGATCAGACCGCCCTCATGAGACTGGCGGGAGTCGACACCTATGAAAGTATCGACGAAGGAGATCATGATCTCCGCGAAAAAATCAGAACGGCATTGAACGAGTTTTCCACGGACCCGTCAATCGGAATCATCATGATACCGGAGAACTGGATGGAACACGTGACGGATATCGTTCAGAATATTCGAAGAAACAAAAGGGCAACGACCATCATTATTGATTTCCCCGGGCACTTCGATCCTGAAAAACCGGATGTCAGGAAGCATTATAAAACATATACAAAGAACTTGATCGGATTTAACGTTGAGATCTGATGTTTTCACGAAAACAAACCACACAAAATCAAAAAAGTGAGGCATGACCTATGGCTATCACAGGCAGGATTTGGAGAGTTTCAGGACCGGTTGTCATCGCGGACGGCATGCGGGGCTCCCAGGTGTACGAAGTCGTTGACGTAGGAGAAGAACGGCTCACCGGGGAAATCATCGCCCTCGAAAGGGAAAAGGCGGTCATACAGGTTTACGAGGATACCGTGGGATTGCGCGTGGGAGAACCGGTGGTCGGCACCGGCGAAATTCTCATGGTCGAGCTCGGTCCCGGGATGGTCGGCAACATCTATGACGGGGTACAGCGGTCACTCATCACCATGATGGAAGACATCGGCGACTTCCTCACCCGGGGCGCCCGAACGCACGCCCTCGACCGGGAGACAAAGTGGCACTTCACCCCGACGGTCAAAGCCGGCGACACCGTCCAGGAAGGCGATATTATCGGCACGGTCCCTGAGACAGGGCTCATCGAGCACAAGATCATGATCCCCATCGGCATTCAGGGAACGGTCCGGAACATTTCCGAAGGTGATTTCACCGTGGAAGAAACGATAGCCACACTCGATCATGAAGGAAAAGAAATACCTGTGACCATGGTACAGCGGTGGCCGGCACGGAAACCGCGAATCTATAAAAAGCGCTTCTTCCCTGAAGACCTCCTCGTGACGGGAACCCGGATCATCGATTACCTGTTTCCCCTTGCCCTGGGCGGCAAGGCGGCAATCCCGGGAGGATTCGGCACCGGTAAAACCGTCAACCTCCAGCAGATGGCCCGATGGTCGCAAACCCACTTAAACATCTATGTCGGATGCGGAGAGCGGGGCAATGAGATGGCGGACGTGCTTCACAGTTTCAAGAAGCTGAGAGACCCGGCAACGGACCGACTCTTACAGGAAAAAGAAATATTTATTGCCAATACCTCGAACATGCCCGTTGTTGCCCGGGAAATCAGCATATATACTGGCATTACCATGGCGGAATATTTCAGGGACATGGGATATGACGTCCTCTTGGTCGCCGATTCGACATCACGGTGGGCAGAGGCGATGCGGGAGATCGGCGCCAGGCTCGAGGAAACCCCCGGAGAAGAAGGATTTCCCACGTACCTCGGATCGCGCCTTGCCAGTTTTTACGAGCGATCGGGACGGGTAACCTGCGTGGGAAGCCCCGAACGGATGGGGTCGGCTACCGTTATCGGCTCCGTCAGCCCTCCCGGCGCGGACTTCAGCGAGCCGGTTACCCAGTCGACACTGCGCATCATCGACGCGCTCTACTCCCTCGACGTGGCCCTGGCGAACAGGCGTCATTTCCCCACCATAAGCTGGCTTCAAAGCTACAGTCAGTATGCCGATTCCGTCGACAAGTGGTGGACTAAGATCAGCACGGACTACACGGAGGTCCGCAACAAAACGCTGATCATCCTTCAGAACGAAGCCGATCTCGAAGAAATCGTGCGGCTCGTCGGGCCGGAAGCATTGCCCGAAGAGGACAAGCTCCTCCTTCTCGTGGCGAGGATGATCAGGGAAGACTTCCTCATGCAGAGCGCCTATCATCCCGTGGACACCTACAGCCCCCCGGAGCGATCGCATAAAATGCTGAGCGCCATTATCAGATTCTATGACGTGGCAAAGGAAATGGCTGAATCAGGTATGCTCGTCAGTGAAATTTCCCAATCAAAACTCATCCCGCGGATTTCGAGAATGAAAGACATACCGCATGACCAGATCGACGACTACGTGAAGAAATTGCGGGCCGACATGGATAAAGGCCTGGTAGCCGAACAAGGAGGGGCATAATGGAATCGATACAACTTTTCACCAGGCAGACCAAGGCGATCAGTATCGCTCACCGTTCCCTGCTGATTATTGAAAGCATCCCCGGGATCCGGTACAACGAGATCGTGGAAGTCCAGCTCGGCACCGGAGAAACGCGAACGGGGCAGGTCATAGAGGTCGGCAAGGAGACAACGGTTGTCCAGGTCTTCGGAGGGGTCAGCGAGGTCGACCTCCAGGACAGCAGGGTGCAGTACAAGGGCGAGACGCTGAAACTGCCCGTTTCCCCTGATATTCTCGGAAGGATTTTCGACGGGAGCGGCACGCCGATCGACGGCGGGCCGCCTATAGTCGCGGAAGATTATCTGGACATCAACGGTGTGCCGGCAAACCCAGCCTCCCGCATGCCCCCAGCGGAGTTCATCGAAACGGGCATCTCCGCCATCGACGGGCTCAACGTCCTTGTCCGTGGGCAGAAACTGCCGATCTTCAGCGGTTCCGGACTTCCCCACAACAAGATCGCCGCGCAGATTCTGAGGCAGGCGGCCCTGAGGGGAAAAGCGGAGGACTTTGCCATCGTTTTCGCCGCGATCGGCGTCAGTTACGACGACGCGTCGTATTTCATATCAAACCTGGAGGAAACGGGAGCGCTGAGCAGAGCCATCGGTTTCATCAACACGGCGTCATCGCCTGTCATCGAACGGCTGTCAACGCCGCGGCTTGCACTCACGGCGGCGGAATACCTCGCCTGGGAACAGGACATGCACGTTCTCGTCATCCTCACGGATATTACGAACTATTGTGACGCCCTCCGGGAACTGGCGGCGATGAGGGGAGAGATCCCCAGCAGGCGGGGCTATCCCGGATATATGTACACCGACCTGGCATCCATGTATGAGAGGGCGGGACGAATCACCGGACGGGAGGGCTCGGTAACGATTATTCCCATTCTTACCATGCCCGACGACGATATTACCCATCCTATCGCCGACCTTACGGGCTATATCACGGAGGGACAGATCGTCCTTTCCCGGGGGCTCGAGCGAAAAAGGATCTACCCGCCCATCGACGTCTTTCTCTCTCTTTCCCGAATGATGAAAGAGGGAATCGGCGAGGGTAACACGAGGGAAGACCATAACAACGTCTTTATGCAGTCCTACGCCGTCTACGCGGAAGGCAACTACCTGCGGGAAATCTCGACGGTCATCGGTTCGGAAGCTCTCAGCGATCGTGACAAAATATACTTGAGCGCCGCCGACCGGTTTGAGCGGACGTTCATTTCGCAGGGCGAGCATGAGCGGAGAAGCGTCGAGGAAACACTGGGCATCGCGTGGAAAATCTTCTCCATGCTCCATAAGGAGGACCTGAAACTGATCCAGGAAGACTACATAAAGAAATACCTGCCGGAACCATCATAAAGCGAGTGTGCCATGGCTGCAAAAGTAGAATTAACACGACCGACAAAGATAGAGCTTGCCCGGCTGAAACGGCGTCACAAGCTCGCCGCGAGGATACAGAAGATCGTCAAGGACAGGCTTTCCATACTGATCATGGAATTCCTGCAGACGGTGAAGGAATGCGCCACCGTGAAGGAGAGGCAACTGTCGGAATTTCGCGAAGCATATAAGGCGCTGTCGCTCGCGTCGGGGTATCACGGTTCCGTTCCCCTGGAAAAGGAACTGCTCATGTCCGAAATGGCCATACAGCTCAGCTCCGGCATGAGAAATGTTGCGGGCGTTCGAATGCCTCTGTTCGAAATCGATACTGCCGACCCGGTACGGTCCGCCGTTAAAGACCGCACGGAAACGTCGTCCCTGCTGGATCACAGCACAGAGCTTGCCCGGAAGTGCCTTGAAACGATTATCGAACTCGCCGAGCTGGAAAATTCGCTGGAGCTTCTCGGCAGGGAGATCAACAAGGTGAAGCGGGTCAACAATGCCCTCGAATACATTGTTATCCCCAGTCTCGACGTGACGATCAAATACCTGACGATGAAATTTGAGGAACGGGACCGGGAGGAAGTGTCTCGCCTCAAGTACGTGAAGCTCCTGATAGAAAAGAAAGAAGCATATGCCTTCTAAGACATCGCCGGACAAAATCATCGAGGGATACCTCTTCGATGACGTAAGGGTAATGAACGCCCAGATACCGAGGGAGCGGAAGAGCCTGGAGGAATTGCTCCACGAGGAGAGGCCGCACGTCCTCTGCATGGACGGAAGCCCTCATCATTTCAGAAAGCGGGAGCTTGACAACCTCTCCCGGATGATGACCGATGAAGAGCGACATGATCTCCTGCTGCCCATACTGATGGAGGTGGCATCGGACCGGGTGGAGGTTATTATCAGAACGAGATCGGGCGCGGATGCAAAGGTTATCTCCGCTGTCCTGAACATGCCGGTAACCGTTCAGGATAACAAAATCACCATTTTCCGCCCCCAGTTGCAGGTGATACGAAAAACACTGAAAACAACGACACAGTATGTATTTTTTACTTAGCCGTCGCGGAAAACGTGGAGCGCCATCATGGATAAATCGTTTGCCGACACATTGATCAAAATAACCGAGCGTCACGCCAATGATATTTCACAGCAGTGGTGCCGTGCTGTTCGTTCGAATCCCCGGACGGAGGCGTATCACCGCCTCACAGAGAAGGACTGCTTTCCCCGGGCGCTGGAATTCTATAAGAATCTGAGGAAAATATATTTCAGCGAAAGGCCCTATACGGCACTTCAGAAATACTTTTCCTCATACGCGAAACAGGCCTATAATGACAGGATTCCTCTCAGCGAGGCGCTCTATTCACTCATCATGATGAGACGGCACATATGGCTCTTCGCTGAATTTCAGGAAACATTCGCCGCCGCCACGGAGCATCGCCAGGTGGTGGAAAGCGTCAACAAGACCATAAGGATCTTCGATCACGGCATTTATATCGTCACCCGTTACTACGAGGAGATGAACCAAACGCAGCCAGGAGGACCGTCATGATGACCGAAGCAACAATGAAAACCACGATCGAGACCATAGAAAAGGAAGCGGAAAACGTCGTCGAACA
>JAFGWZ010000204.1 GCA_016936905.1 Deltaproteobacteria bacterium
CGTGGCAGTATACAAGGGGGTGTTTTTACTGAAGGGACAGCCCAAGAGCCTCTATCGTCCCGGGAGTTCGACTGATGTATTGCTGTTTCAAAAAAACAGGATCTCTTTTTCGGATGATCTCGTGAAAAACATGTACCGCCCGGATGTGCATACCAGGTTTTCCCGGGGATTTGTGAGACCCCTGGTTGAAACGGAAGTACATGTGCGAGCCCGGATCGGCGAGGCAAGAGAAAATCCTAGTGAGGACGCTGTCATCAATGGTTAACGTGGTTTTTTCATTTACTCTGGGGATTGGTCTGGCCGTGCTGCTTGCATGGGGGTTCAAGGTACTGCCCGCCGAACGCTGGCAGATCCTTGCTTGTATACCGCAGAAAAAATTGGAAAACGGCACATGGAAGGGCCTGAATCTGACGTACTACGGTTTTTTCAATGCTTTGGCGTATCTCTTCAGCGTTGCTGTTTTACTGTGCCTCATGGCGTCCATCGCGGTCCCACTGTCGGTCGTTCTTGTGATGACAATAGCCGTTTTTGCCCTATGCGTCCCCGCGTCGAAATGCATTGCCAGATGGGTTGAGAAAAAACCGCATACATTCACCGTCGGCGGGGCATCTTTTGTGGGAATCATCACTGTTCCGTGGATTGTTTTGGGAATCGACAGAGTAATATCACCATGGTATGAAACCAACTTAGAGGTTATTCCAACACTTGCGGCAGTTTCGATCGCATATGCATTGGGTGAAGGAATCGGGCGGCTTGCCTGTATCAGCTTTGGATGCTGTTACGGCAAGCCGGTTTCCGAAAGCCCACTGTGGTTGCGTCGAATCTTTGAAAAATATTATTTCGTTTTTCAGGGTAAAACGAAAAAAATCTCATACGCCAACAGTCTTGAAGGAGTGAAGGTTGTCCCCATACAGGCGATGACGTCAATTCTGTATGTCTGTGTCGGCGTTGTCGGCATATACCTCTTTCTCGAAGAGCATTTCATGATCTCGTTTCTGTTGACGCTCATTACAACCCAGGTGTGGCGAATCCTGTCCGAGTTTCTCAGGGCCGATTACCGTGGTGAAAATAATATATCAGCCTATCAGATTATGGCGGGAGTCGCCGTCTGTTATTCCGCGGCGCTCTTGTTTGTCCTTCCTCCATCGGATATGCATGCGCCGGATGTGCTTGCAGGCCTGCGAGCAATGTGGAGTCCGGCCGTTATTATATGTCTTCGGGTGTTGTGGCTTGCAACATTCATCTATACCGGCATAAGTGATGTCACCGGTTCCGATGTTAATCTGCGGGTAGTACGTGACCGGACGTAACAATGAACGTCTTACTGTGAGATGAATAACAATGAAAACAAGAATATTTCAGATAAAGTCGAAGACTGACGCCAATTTTCTTTCAAAACAGATACAAGCGCGGCAAAGAGGATTTTCATATTATCTTCCTTTGCTGGGGATTAAAGGAGGATACGTTACCATTAGGTGGTGTAACGGTCGAGGAGTCTATACGATTTCATCTAACGGCGCCGGTTGGCAGATGAAGGAAGAAATACCGTCTGATCATATGGTGGACTATCTCTTTCATGAACGTAAATTTATCAATGAAGGTCTCCGGCATTTGGAATCTGTGTAATACTCGGCAGAGGACATGAAAGTCAGGCTTTCCTTCGATTGCCTGCGATGTTCCGTTTTCACACCGCAATGATACGAAAATTGCCCCCACTCCACTCATCGATTGGTTATTTCTGTTTGTATTCCTGTCAATACCCAATCCGGTGTCTATAAAATGTCAGGAGGTAGAATTATGTTTAAGAAAAATATGATGGTGATTTTTTTTGTCCTTTTTATGGCAGGTGTTTCCGGAGCGGCCGCCTCCATTATAATTGACGGTGCCGGCGCAACGTTTCCAAGCCCCCTTTATTACAGATGGATTGAGAAATATCAGAAAGCAACAGGCGTTCGGATAACCTATCAGAAGGTCGGATCAGGGAGCGGTATAAAAGCAGTGCTTGACCGGGAGGTCGACTTCGGCGGTACAGACGTTTTTCTTTCTGACGAGGAAATGGTGAAAACAGACCACGGCATCATTCATATTCCGACCTGTATCGGGGCGGTGGCGATAATATACAACCTGCCCGGCTGCCCTGACCTGCGGTTTACCCCTGAACTTCTCGCCGATATATTCCTCGGGCGGATCAGGTCATGGTCACATGAAGAGATACGGAAAATCAACAAGGATCTCACTCCCAGCAATATGCGCATTACTGTCGTCCATCGCACGGACGGCAGCGGCACGAATTATCTCTTTACGGATTATCTTTCAAAAGTCAGTCCCCGATGGAGCAAAGTGATCGGCACCGGCAAGAAGGTGATATGGTCTACGGGAATCGGCGTTGAAAAAAACTCCGGGGTTGCCGAGACGGTAAAGAACATTCCCGGGAGTATAGGGTATGTTTCCCTTACCTATGCGCAGGAGAATCATATACCTGTAGCCATGATTAAGAACCGTTGCGGCAATTTTATCGCACCCGACGCGCGGACGCTGTCCTCAGCTGCAATGGTTAACCTGCCGACTGATATGAGGGTACTGTTCACCGACACCGATGTGTCTGACGGGTATCCGATCGGTGCGTTTACGTATCTCATATTTTACCGGGAGCAGGCGTATAACAACAGATCGCGTGAAAAAGCGGTTTCCCTCGCCCGGTTTCTCTGGTGGTGTGTTCATGAGGGACAGCTTGACACCACGGAGTTATTCTATGCGCCCCTTCCTGAGGACGCCGTTTGGAAGACCGAACAGATCATACGGTCAATGACCTATAACGGTGAAAAGATTGTTACCTGGTAGAAAGGATTGTCTGGATGGCCTTATTGCGTTCGGCATCGACGCGCGGCAAAATACTGGCTTTATCTGTTTTTACGGTGATACATGTACTGGTGGCGTGCGCGTCTGCTCTGGCTTCATATGGAACGTCGATCAGAGTCGGTGTTTTTGACTGTGTCCCTCTATGCTCAAAAGATCCGGGTACTAACGGGGGCATGCTCGTTGATATTCTAACATACGTTGCGGAAGAAGAACGGTGGGAGCTTGTCTTCGTGCCGGGATCGCTGCAGCAAAATATGGAACGGCTTGAAAGTGGGGAAATAGACGTTCTCGTTGCGGCCCCGTATTCGAAAGAACAGACGCGGGCGTATGATTTCACGCGGCAGACGATTATTTCGACGTGGGCTCAGGTCTATAGAAGACCGAACGCGGCAATCCGTTCCATTCTCGACCTCAACGGTCTTTCTGTTGGTATCGTCAGGGATGATCCTTACAATCAGGAATTCAGGGCTACCGTGAAAAGCTTCAACATTACGTGCCGGTTTATCGAGTTTGTTAATTATGATGAGGCGTTGAATGCAATCGAGAAAGAATGGATTGATGCGGCGATTGTCGACAGGCTGTACGGTATCATACACGCAAAAGACCGCAATGTGGAGAAAACGACGATCATATTTTCTCCCGTCGAGTTTCGTTACGCTGTCCGTAAAAATATAAACGGGAAGATAATATCAGCGATCGATTATCATGTCGATGCGCTCAAGAAAAACCCATACTCAATTTATTATCGATTGTTGCATCAGATATCGGGGGAATCGATCAATTCGCGGGTGCTTTACTACCTGAAATGGGGGTTGGTAACGACGGTCGTACTGCTGGTTCCGCTGCTCTTGATGAGCATGGTGCTGCGCTACAAGGTAAAGGTAAGAACCGCCGAACTCGTGCGGAAGAATGCGGAACTCGGTAACGAAATCGCCATGCGCCGTGTGGCTGAGCAAGATCTGAGTCGTCGAAAGGAGTATTTAACGGCGCTTCATGAAACCACGCTTGAGCTGATCGGGCACCTGAATCTTCAGGATCTGCTCGAGACAATCGTCAGTCGCGCGGCAGTGCTTGTGCATGCGCCGCATGGCTTCCTCTATCTTCATGATGCGAAGAAGGATATGCTGGAGGTCAGAGTCGGCCTCGGTATCTTCCTCCCGACTGTCGGCAAGGCTGAGAAGCCGGAGGAAGGGCTTGCCGGAAAGGTATTTCAAACCGGTAACCCTGTTGTTATGGATATGAATACTGATATGTGCGACGCATGGCCGGATGACGGCAGCGGTTCCGTATATTCCGACAAATTTTCCGTTGTAGGGGTGCCGCTTACATTGGGAGACACTGTCACGGGCGTGATCGGAGTGGCCCGGATCACCAGCTCGGCGGAATTCGGCAGAGAAGAAATCGAGGTCCTCAGTCAGTTCGCCGACATGGCATCTATCGCCCTCAATAACGCGCACCTGTACGCCCGCCTCGAAGAAGAATTGTCGCAACGGGAAAAAGCTGAACGAGCCCTTGAGGAAAGTGAGGAACGCTACCGAAATGTCTTTGAAAATACCGGTTCCGCCATGGCGATCATAGAAAACGATATGACGCTGTCGATGGTGAATGCGGAATTTGAGAAAATGACGGGGTATGGAAAGTATGAAACTGAGGACGTGATGAAATTTGTCAACCTGGTAGCAGAAAAAGACAGAGACAGATTGGAAGGGTACCATCGGGATCGGCGATGCGGAGATTCAAGCGCGCCGAGAGCATACGAATTCACCTGTATCGGAAAAGGGAAAGAGGAAAAAGATGTGTATGTGAGGGTCAGCATGATTCCCGATACAAAAAAGAGCATCATTTCCATGGTTGACGTAAGCGAGTTGAAGAGGAATGAGGCGGAACGAATGCGGCTGGCGGCGGTAATCGAGCAGTCGTCAGAAGCTGTTGTCATTGCCGACAGCCGTGCGATCATTCAGTACGCGAATCCAGCCTTTGAATCGTTAACCGGCTATTCGCGGCGGGAAATTATAGGTGAAAAAACGGATCTTTGGGTTTATTCCCATGTGAATAAAGATGCCGGCTACGTGATCTCCGAAGATTCGATGCGGAGAAAGCGTATCTCCAACAAAAGAAAAGACGGCACGCTTTTCGAAACGGAAACGATGATGTTCCCCATAAAGGACGCTTCCGGGGCTATCGTCGATTATGTGATAATCATGCGGGACATCACAGTGGAGACACAATTGGAGAGTCAACTCCGTCAGTCCCAGAAGATGGAAGCTATCGGTACGCTCTCGGGGGGTATCGCCCATGACTTCAATAATATTCTTACCCCCATCATCGGTTATTCGGAACTCGCCTTGCAAAGCGTTGCTGAAGGCAGCAAGGTAAGCTGGATGCTGGGAAATATTCTTACGGCGAGCACGCGGGCACGGGAGCTCGTCGATCAGATACTGACATTCAGCCGCCGATCGGAACAGAAGCAGAGACCTCTTAATTTACAACTGGTTGTCAAGGAAGTTGTGAAGCTCTTGAAAGTCTCCGTTCCCCCGAGTATCGAATTACGGCAGGAAATGGAACAAGAGGAATGTATCATTATGGCCGATCTTACACAGATTCACCAGGTGCTTTTGAACCTCTGCACGAATGCGGTTCACGCCATGAACGGAAAAGGAGGCGTATTGACGATATCTCTGAAAAAAATCGATGTTGGGGGAAAATCGGCGCCTCCCCACATCGATCTTTCCGCAGGAACGTATGTGAGGCTGTCCGTTTCCGATACGGGATGCGGCATGGACCGTACGACACAGGAGCGCATATTCGAACCGTTCTTTACCACCAAAGAAAAGGGTGAAGGTACCGGAATGGGCCTTGCCGTCGTGCACGGGATCGTGTCGGGCCATAATGGGGCCGTGGCCGTGGAAAGCGCACCGGGAGACGGTACGACCTTCCATTGCTATTTCCCCGGAATTAAGACGAATTTCATAACGGAAGAAAGGGAGAAGTTTGTCATGCCACGTGGCAGTGAACATATCATGATTGTCGATGACGAACAGTGCGTCATCGAAGTCGCCCGGAAGATGCTCGAGAGCCTCGGATATAAAGTGACAGCAAGGATCAACAGTACAGATGCCCTGGAGGAGTTTCGGAAGAATCCCCATCATTTTGACCTTGTCATTACCGATCTCACCATGCCGAACTTGACCGGCGTGGCGCTGACAGAGGAACTTCTTCGTATCAGACCAGATGTACCCGTCATTCTCTGCACGGGGTACGGTGAAGCGTCAACCTTGGAAAAAGCGCGGTCGAGCGGGGTGCAGAAATGTATCTCAAAACCCTTTATGCGGTCTGACCTGGCGGTCGCCGTAAGAAATGTTCTCGATACGAATGAAGAATGGAGCAATGTCTTACATTTTAACGGCGAGAGACATGGTGGCGGGAAGACACATGCCGAGATATGATTCTTATAATCGATGCCGTTATGAATATTTCACGGTTTCTTAATATGTTGTTCATTTCTTTGCAACCTTAATATCGTATCAATATCCCATGGATACTACAGCGAAAAAAACGTACAGAGCCGACCTTCACGTGCATTCAAGTTTTTCGAACAGACCGTCAGTCTGGGCAATGCGGAAGATAAACTGTCCGGAGAGTTTTACCTATCCCCACTATATTTATCACCAGGCACGAAAATTGGGGATGAACTATGTGACCATTACGGACCACAACACCATAAACGGAGCGCTTGAAATCGCGCATCTCCCGGGGGCATTTCTCGGGGTTGAGGTTACCACCTACTTTCCTGAAAACGGTTGCAAGGTCCATGTCGTTGTTCTCGACATAACGGAAAACCAGTTCAATACGCTCATGCATCTCAGGAAAAATATCTATGAAATGATCGAATACCTGAGGATGGAGGGCCGCGTACATTTTATCGCCCATCCCCTATACGACATGGACGGCAAGCTGACGCCGGATACGATAGAAAAAATATTTCTCCTCTTTAATACCATCGAGGTCAAAAACGGTTCGCACGCGGGGAGACTGAATCAACTCACCCGTGCCGTTGTTCAATCATTGACATCCGAGATGATCGATACGCTTGCCGATAAACATACTATCGCGCCGTTCGGTTCCCGCCCGTGGAAGAAATCCGTTGTGGGAGGTTCCGACGATCACAGCAGTTTCTTCATCGCCAGGGCTCACACGATCTCCGGGGAGGGGGAAACGCTTGAAGCGTTCATGGATGCGTTGCGCAACGGCCGCACCGACGCGGACGGAGAAGACGGTGACGTCCTGACGCTGGCGCACAGTATCTATGGAATAGCGTACCGTTTTTACCTGGAGCGGATTCGGTCGAATGAACACCGTTCGGCGCCGTTCGTCAATCTCCTGTTAAATACATACTTCCGGTCACAACCGGAGAAACAGTCGCTGGTACAAAGGGTCCGATTCTATATCTCAAGGAATATTCCCGAGATGTACGACAACTATGAGAACAAGTCATTTGAAGAGATACTGGATAAAGAAGTCAAGAAGCTGCTGAATGACCGGGCATTTATCAGTCAGGTAAACTGCGAAAAGATGAATGAAAAAATTTTTACCATTACGAGTTACCTTGCCAACCGCATGATTTATATTTATACCAGCAAGGTATTTCGAAAGCCTCTCGGTCAGGGAATCTTTGATGCGTTCCGGTCGGTGAGTACGATAGGACTGGTACATTTTCTGGTTTCACCATATTACATCTCATACTACACGCAACACAGGGACAAGAAACTTCTGGAAGATTTATCAAGACGACTGTTACCTCCGGGTGAAAATGCGAGGAAGGAAAAGATAGCGTTGTTTACCGATACCCTCGACGAAATAAACGGTGTCGCTATTACGATCCGGAGGTTGGCCGCGGCAGCCAGGCAAAAAGATGTCGATCTTACAATTATAACCTGCAGTGAAAGAGAGCGCGCGTGCAATGATGGCGTAAAATATTTCAAGTCGGTCGGAGATTTTCTGCTTCCTGAATATCCTGAACTGAAACTTCATTTTCCACCGGTGCTCGATATTCTGAACTACATTGAAAAAGAAGGGTTTACGAGAATCCACTCAAGCACGCCGGGTACGATGGGACTGGCAGCGCTTCTGGTTGCCAAATTGATGGATATACCGATCACGGGTACATATCATACGGATATACCGAATTACGTGGGCGATCTGACGGATGACGCCTTTCTGAAGGGGAGCGCCTGGAATTTTATCATCTGGTTTTACAATCAGATGGACGAGGTGACGGTTCCTTCAAAAAGCACTAAGCGGCAGCTTGTCGAGAACGGGCTTTTACCTGACAAAATAAAACCGCTGCCTCGCTGGGTCTGTACGGCGACCTTCTCCCCGGCGAAACGAAATCCGGGCCTGTGGCAACGGTACCAGGTTGATGGCGGGGTGAAATTTTTATACGTGGGGAGAGTTTCGAAAGAAAAAAATCTCGATTTTCTGGTCGATGCATTTCGCGATCTTATTCGTGACGGATTCCACGCTTATCTGATCTTTGTGGGCGACGGGCCCTATCGCGGTGATCTTGAAGAAAAACTCGCTGGTTATCCCGTTATCTTTACCGGTTATAAAAAAGGTGAAGACTTGTCTACGCTCTATGCTTCTGCCGATGTCTTTGTATTTCCGAGTACCACCGACACATTCGGAAACGTCGTTCTCGAGGCGCAGGCATCGGGTCTCCCTGTTATCGTATCCGACGAAGGGGGGCCTCATGAATTGATGGAACATGATAAAACGGGCTATATTGTAAAATCGAATGACGTGTCCGCCCTCGTCGATGCGTTGAAGAATTTTGTGGTCACCAGGGATAAAATCAAGGCAATGGGGAGAAATGCCCGTGAATTTATTGAAAAAAGAGCCGTGCCCCCTGATGAAACCTACAACACCATCCTGCATCCGCAGTCTGCATGGATACAGAATTAACGTCATTTCCTCGCATGCCTCATGAACCGGCCGAAGATAGCGCCGCACGGAGCGCTCTGATAGCAATACATGCCGTCGGTTTTCAGCCGGGAATGGCGCACCCTGTGAGAAATATAATAATGCAATGAAGATCAGAGATGTAATAAAAGGTATCCCTCCGGGACAGCTCGTCATTCAATACACGGACCGGTGTAATGCGCGCTGCCCGCAGTGCGGGATGAGAGTAACGGCGGATTTCCCCCGCTCCAAACTTGGCCTGGATGAGGCCAAGAAAATAATCGATGCCGCGGCCCGTCACGGGGTTGAAAGCCTTTCTTTCACCGGAGGCGAACCCCTTCTTTATCTCGATGACATTGTCGAGTTGCTTGCCTATGCCGACAAGGCGGGAATCAAGTATACCCGAACCGGTACAAACGGGTTTATGTTCATGGGCCACGAAAAACCTGACTTCCGGGATAAAGTGGCACGGTTCGCCGAGCGGATTGCTGAAACGAGTCTTTACACATTCTGGATCAGCATAGATTCTGTCGAACCTTCAGTGCATGAAAACATGCGCGGCTTGCCGGGTGTGATTCGGGGAATCGAAAAAGCAATTCCTGTCATGGAACATTATGGGATATATCCTTCCGCAAACCTCGGGATAAACAGGAACATGGGTGGCGTATACGGCACTGCAGGGGGAGGAACCGTTGATCCGTATGATTATTTTCGAGAAGGTTTCGAGCGGTTCTACCGGTTTGTCATTGACATGGGGTTTACCATTACCAATTGCTGTTATCCCATGAGCATGGACAAGGAGTCGGAACATCTCAACGCCGTCTACCAGGCAACATCCGCCGGAGACATCGTGTGTTTCACAAACGCGGAGCGTGTTTCAATTTTCAGGGCTCTCTTCGATGTGATTCCCCTGTTCCGGAGTAGCATTCGAATCTTTTCACCTCGCAGTTCCCTCTACGCGCTCATCGGGCAGTATACGGAAGGATGCTCATCCTGCTTTCCGTGCCGGGGAGGCACCGAGTTTTTTTTCATCGATGCCCGGGACGGTAATACCTATCCCTGTGGTTACCGGGGTCATGAGAATCTCGGGAAATTCTGGAAGATGGACTTCGATGCAATCGATCACAGGGCACATTGCCGCAGATGTGATTGGGAATGCTTCCGTGACCCGTCGGAGTTATTTGGTCCCATTGCAGACATCATGACACGACCCCTCCGCATGGTTCGTCGTGCCATATCCGACAGGGAATACCTGAGACTCTGGTTAAATGATCTACGATATTACCGCGCATGCCACCTCTTCAACGGAAGAAGACCGCCCGATTATGAAAAAATGGCGCGGCAACTCACATGACGTTTCACATAAACAAAACGCTTCTTTTTTGCACCGTGTGAATTATTTTAAAGAACGCGGGCAACCGTTTTATTTCACGGATTTGTCATCGGAATATAATCGGGCTGTCATGCGATTCTGGTAGATTTATGGTGCTTGATTATCTGTTGTTTTCACACTCACCTTACCGGGATGTTAGACCAGTGAATCATCACTGACGATGTTTGATATCGGGATGGTAAGTGTGAATCGAGTGGAGGATAAGATCGTGAAAAGAGAGAGGCTGTTACACTTATAATTCATGCATCGAAAGGAGAATACGATGAAAAAGATTGATAAAAGGGGTGCAGTCCATGTAGCGCATGCAATCTTACTTGCCTGCCTTATCGTACTGGGTTCGGTCTGTTATTTACCTGCTTTTGCAAAGGTCCCGGATTACAGGGAGACGCCTGTAAAGTACATTTTCCTGTTTATCGGTGACGGAATGGGGCAGCCCCAGCGCACCGCTGCGGAGGCATACGTTGCGTCAGCAAAGGGTATCAAACCATCAGACTATAAAATGTCCATGTCGACCCTGCCCGCCCAGGGGGTGACCACCACTTTTGCCAATGACAGGTTCATAACAGGTTCCGCCGCGGCCGCCACGGCACTTGCCTGCGGTGTCAAGACAAATATCGGATACATCGGCGTCGACCCTGCCTATACGATGGTCAAAAGCATAGCGGAAATGGCTCGCGACAGGAAAATGAAGGTCGGGATCGTTTCAAGCGTTTCGATCGATCATGCCACGCCGGCAGGTTTTTATGCCCACCAGCCCAGCCGCAAGATGTATCATGAGATTGCCCATGATCTCGTAAAGAGCGGTTTTAATTACTTCGGCGGCGGCGGTTTCAAGGACCCAACGGGTAAAAAATCCAAGAAACCTCTCGGCGATGTTGTCAATCTGGCCCGTGAAAATGGATACAGGATCGTTACCGACCGGTCGGAATTTCTTGCACTCAAAAGAGACGACGGCAAGATAATCGCCTGCAACAGGAATCTGCCTGATGATGAAGCGCTTCCCTATGATATGGACAAAACCCCCCGTGATATTACGCTGGCGGAATTTACAAAAAAAGGCATTGAACTGCTCGACGGCGACGCAGGGTTTTTCTTCATGGTCGAAGGGGGTAAGATCGACTGGGCCTGTCATGCCAATGACGCCGTTGCCGCTATCGAGGATACGATCGCGTTTGACGAAGCTGTCAAACAGGCACTTGCCTTTTATGAAAAACATCCGGAAGAAACGCTTATTGTCGTGACCGGCGATCACGAATGCGGCGGTCTGACTCTTGGATTCGCGGGAACCGTCTACGAGTCATATTTCGACGTCCTGAAAGGGCAGAGGCTTTCGTTCCAGGCGTTTACCGATTCCATCATGGAGGAATATAAGAAATCGAAAACCGGCGACGCCTCTTTTGAAGATATGATCCCCAAGATAGAACTGTACTTCGGATTAACAATGAAAGGCGACGGACCGATGGCTCTCAAGGATTTTGAGATTGCCGAACTGCGCGAAGCTTTTGATAAAAGCATGAAAAATATCAAGGTCAACGAGGGTACGCAGGAATACCTCCTCTACGGAGGATACGATCCGCTGACGGTTAAACTGACTCATATTCTCAATCAAAAGGCCGGCCTGGGATGGACGTCATATTCTCATACCGGCGTGCCCGTGACAACGTCGGCCATAGGCAAAGGTGCGGAGTTGTTTAACGGATATTACGACAATACCGATGTGGCGAAGAAAATAATGTTCCTTATGGGATTAAAGGTAAACGTGGCTGACGCCGGCCGAGACGCCATTAGCATGGCCGTTGCCAAGTAAAGAAAATCCATGCTCAAGTTACAGGGCGGC
>JAFGWZ010000205.1 GCA_016936905.1 Deltaproteobacteria bacterium
CAACATAAACTCCTATGAACTGCCCGGTACGGCCTGTTGTACGGCTTTATGCGACCGGGCATCAGGGGGCTTTTTGCCAATACATCACGGTGAAGCGGAAGACCAGCAATTTCAAATGTCTGAGATCGAAGGTCGAGTTTTGGCAGCGTCTGGAGCAAGCCGATGATGTACCAAAAAGTCCCGTGGACCGGGAATCATGAAGCCGGGCAACAACGACATTGTAAAAAGCTGCTCTCGCGGGAGCCCCTTTTCTTACGGCCCGTCACCGCCGACGATCCTGTTACGCCCCTCTTTTTTGGCCCTCTTCAGCGCCTTTTTCACCGACTCAATCAGGTCGCAGGCCGTTTCCCCCTGATCGGGGAAAGCCGCAACCCCCATTGAAAGAGTGATTCGACGCATATGGGCATGCCCATCCCGCAGGGAAAGATCCCTCATCTTCTCATGAAGATTCTCTGCCCTCTGCCGCGCAGTTTCACCTGTCGTATCGGGAAGGAAGAGGGCGATTTCATCCGCTCCGTATCTGCTTGGAACATCCACGTCCCTGATGTTCTCGCGAACGAACCGCCCCAGGCTCTGTAACACCTTGGAACTTGCGCCATGACCGTGGTTCTCGGTAAACCGTCCGAAATAATCGATATCCATCAGGATAATGGCAAGGTGACGGCCAGTGCGTTGAGCAGCCTTTATCTCACGCTCAAGGTTCAGTTCCCAGTGGGCCCTATTGAAACAACCGGTCTGGGAATCCGTGACCGACAGATCGTCGATTTTTTTTCGCAGCCTGAGATTTACGAAGAGGAGGGCCAGGACATCCGCCGTCAGGGCGGCGAGCCGACGGAGGTCCTCCACGTCATTTTCCCTGTTCCCGTGGGACTCCTTTGCTCCCTCCTTTGATACGGGGACAAGAAGGTGAAGGAGCCCAAATGATTCTTTTCGATCGCTCATGGGGATACAGAAGGACGTAAACCCCTCTGGGTCAAAGTCCCCGTGAGGGCAGGGTGGCTGCTCCCTTGCACCTCCGACAATGTAGATTCGGCGACGCCTCAGAGCCCAGCATTCTTGGCCGGTTAACGCCGTCCACTCTCGTTCATCCCCCCAGAACACAACAGGCTCGTAATGCTCGCGACCCGCGGAGCGTATATAAAGCACCCCTGTCTCCCGGGGAAACAACTGAGGCAGAAAACGGGCGGTGACCGACAGGGCTTCTTCATCGGTGATGCACGAAAGGGCAAGGTTCGCCATCCGCCCCAGCAGTATCACATGTGATTCGCCTTGTTTCATAATATCTCCCTGGTTTTTTATTCCCGCGATTCGTCCGCCAGATAGGCCCTGAGCTTTCTGCTGATCGGCTCTGGAATGGTCATTCCGAGAGCCTTCAGACGGGATTCATATGTTTGAAACGAGCGGACGTGCCGGATGGTGTTCATCAAGACGCTGAAATAAGAGGCGATATTGCCTTCGACTTCCCGGCGATACTCTTCATTGGCGGCAAGAAGGTTTTCCACCGGTGCAATGAGCGGCTCATTCACAATCCGACACATGGACCGGTATGAAATAAATCGCTGAGTTATCTGACACTCGTAGTCCTGGTCCCTTATGCTGCGCTCAACCCGATCCAGGTCGATACAGTCAACGATGTCAAAGGTCACTTTTTCTCCGAGGATTTCCTCTATTTTCTCCCTTGCCTGACAATACAGGGGACAGGCTGCCTCTTTCTCCGATAAACAGGGGATATGGTCGGCACAACCGCATCGCAGGTAGAGGACGATATCCAGACGTTCATCTCCCTTTTCGCCGTTCCCCGATCCGGACATCAGATCCACCGCTAAATTGTGCGGCAGTTCCCCCTCGAGCAAGCGAACAGATGATTCAATCGTTGCCGTTGTCTCCCCGATGCGGCTCCTCTGGAACAATTCGTACAGTCGATGGAGGTCTGTCTCAGAATCATCGGAAACCGATGATTTCCTTTCCGTTCCCGATTCGTAGTTTCGCCCTGTGAGGAGCGCTTCAAAACGCCCTCGATGAACGATGGTCTGTTCCCACCGCTGATCTTCCCGATCATGGACAACCACATCATGAATCGCTCCCTGGACCAGCTTTCTGTGGGTTATTCTTTTCACCCTGCCGTTCTCCACTTCCACTTCATAAAAAAAGCCCCCTTCTGCAAGGCGCCCGCCGGACAACATAATTTTCCCGAAGTGAGAAGGATTCAGGTAGACCGTTCCATCCTCTTCTTCCATGCCCCACTGATCGTGGAGATGCCCGGTCAGGCACAGGAGAACGGAATACTTTTCACAGTACTTCCGAAGGGCGATAGACCCCGTTTCACCCATGGGAGACGCAAAGTCATGGATTCCATACGCCGGCTGATGACTGACGACGATATGCGGCCGGGTTTCCTTGAAAAAACGGTACATCTCGTTGGTCTCTTCATTGATGCCCGCACCGGCGCGATAGGGCACTACGTAGCGCTCGGGTATCCCCGGGGTCTGGCCACTCGCCCCGCCGTACCCGGCTATCCTTAAAGGCCCGGCCTCGCGACAAGAGAGATGAAGGTCACGGTTACGGAGGGCCGTGTGCCGAAGATCCATGTCATGATTACCGGGAAGGCAGAAAATGTGGCCCTGCCGTTCCAGCGAAATCATGTTTTCCAGGAGCCGGTAGTTCTGCCGGAGCACCCGTCGCGCATGGAGCGTTTCCCGGCGGTATCGGGTCCCTTTTTCCATCATCTCCCCAGGGAGTTGGGGATCTTCGAGGAGCTCATCCACGAAATCTTCCAGGACCATGGCCGCCTTACCCTTCCCCCTTCTGATACCGTGAAAGTATGTCTGGAGATCGTGATAACGGCAGGCCGTCATGCCCGTATGGAAAGATATGTCCACGAGATCGCCGGCGATGATGTATACATCGGCCTCGGTTTCATAAAGGAGTTGTCTCACCCGTTCAAATGCTCCGTGAACGTCGGCGACATAGATCAGTCTCATGGCGTTACGATACCGAAGAAAACCCGGTTTCTCAGGATTGTTATCAGGAATACATCTTTTTTGACTATAACGGCGTCACCTATGTGTGTCAATAACAAACAGGGGGGTGCAAAACGCCGCGCATAGCGCCCATCATTGAAAAGAAACTACATTGTAAGGATAAATCTTCCTGGTTTTTGCGGAAGTCCTTTCCTAGATGGACATTTTCAGCAGCACAGGAAGACGTGATATATGCCCCGCTGTCAGAGGGGCGGGAGTCCCCCTTTTACAACGGTCCTGAAGGCCGAAGCGCCGTCGGAAGCGACCTGCGAAAGAGCGGCGGCAGCCCGCTTCAAAAAGACAGGGACACGGTGGGAAGAATCGGGAAATATCTGGTTCATAACCTCCCGCCGCGGAAAGATATTTTCCATGGTGAATTGCAGCCGCTTTACCCATCCGCTTATCTGAAGGACCCACAACACATCGGTTACCGTCCCCGGAGGCGCGTCCGCCAATCGAAGCCGCAGGATATATTTTTCGATTGCCGAGAGGCCTCCTTTCCCGAGGCCATCCAGCACATAATCGGGAACGTCCATTGTCAGGAGACACTTCGCCAGGAGCAAGGCATACAGGACGGCTTTCTTCGCTCGAATGTTTCCAACATGTTCGACAAATTCGGTCCAGTCGAACAGCTCGCTATCGGCTTCAATCGATTCCCTGATATCGACAAACCAGATCAATCGGTAAAACCGGTGCTTTAATAGATGGGAGGAGAGGGCAATCAGGTTATCGTACAGAGAGAGCCGAAAGACGTGGTGTGCGCCTTCGGCAGCCGGGACAGACCTCGCCCAGATATCGCGAGACGGAACACGCATTACTTCCCGGCGGCTCCTGATCCTGTGGGCGGAAAGGAAATCATTGTGCAGATCCACGGTCATGACCCCCCTTCTGAAGGTCATCGGATACAATGGATCGGAAACAAATCCCCGCTCCCGAAGAATCGCTTCCACACCATCCTGGTGCTCCGGTCGAACCATGAGGTCGATATCTTCCATGGGCCTCAGGGCGATATCGTGGTACACGGTGGTAAACAGCGCCGCCCCTTTGAGAACGATGACCTGAATTTCACTCCCTTCAAGCGCTCCTTCCAGCTCCGACAGAACTGTTGCCATGTGCCTGTTCAGAAGCATCGTTTCGGCGTATAACCGGGCAAACACCTCCAGGGCATACTCCGGTATGGTCTCCAGGAGATTGAGGTTTTTGAAGTGATGATAGAGAAGCGGCGCGATTCCTTCTTCAATCGCTCTGAACATGATGAAGGGCCACTGAACCCCCGTTCGGACATTCTCTTCAAGCAGGGCCGCATCGTCACGGTTCATTGACTGCCGGGCTATGCCCCGTAAGATTCTGTGCTCTTTTTCACATTTCATCGTCATCGTCGGCACGGCATCTCATCGTTACCGGCCCGGGTGAACATTATGTCCTCGTGAGCACCAGGGCCTTGAAATCCTGGGGATTCACCCTTCCACGGGCCTCGGAAACAGGGGAGAAACGAAGACCATGCAGGTGAGGCAGGCATTCCGCTCCCAGCGCTTCGCCCAGACGTTCCTCAGTGTAAGCGACATGGGAGATTGTCCTGCCGAAAAAGGGCAGTATATGTTCCTTCAAGGCCGTGAATGACAGATAATCAAGAACCCGTTCATCCGTTTTAAACCCGAAAAAGTCCGGCATATCGGAATACTCGACGGCAAACCCCAACCGCTTCGCCACCTCGACGAGATGGCCGAAATGAATGGAATACTCGGTATGATTCCCCAGTACGGAGGCGCTGGGGTAGAGATGCATATCTCCGTATTCCACGATGACCGCCGCCCCATCCGGTGCCAGCATTTTGCCCAACGTCGATAAAAACCTGAAGGCGCCGATATTGACCAGGAATTCTTCGAAGGCGTCATCAAAAGTAAGACCGCACTTTTTGCAGAACGCAACGATCTCTCTGAGCGATTCCGGTGGCATCTCGTTCAATAAAAAATAGGCCTTTTTTAATTTTGCAACCCCCAGATCGGCGATCATCTCGTTCGAAATGACAAGGGAGAACTCGGCCTCACCGAAGTCGTGGTCTTCGATATTTCCCTCGATAAAAGATGTCACGTTTTTATGGGAGGAATTCTTTTCTCTCTGC
>JAFGWZ010000206.1 GCA_016936905.1 Deltaproteobacteria bacterium
AACAGTGGATCGACCTTGCCGCGACAGAGGACAAATACATCGACATCCGCCTGGAACCAGAGCGTCGGGAACCACCACCGACGCCTTCGGTTCGGGATACCGGCCAGAAGACCTTCACCAACTCCGTCGGGATGAAGTTTGTTCTGATTCCCAACGGCACCTTCATGATGGGGAGCCCGTCGAACGAGTCGGGAAGAGACAATGACGAGACGCAGCACCGAGTGACCATATCGAAGCCCTACTATCTCCAGACGACGGAAGTTACCCAGGGGCAGTGGAAGGCTGTCATGGGGAGCAACCCGTTGCATTTCAGAAAAGGGGACGACTACCCGGTGGAAGAGGTCTCATGGAACGACGTCCAGGAATTTATCACGAAACTGAACAGAAAAGAGAACACGAACAAATACCGCCTTCCCACGGAAGCCGAGTGGGAATATGCCTGCAGGGCGGGGAACACCGCCAGATTCAGCTTCGGAGATGATGATTCAGATCTTGGCAGGTATGCCTGGTATTTTAGTAATTCGTCAGGGGAGACCCATCAGGTGGCCCAGAAGGAACCGAACGCATGGGGGCTGTACGACATGCACGGCAACGTATGGGAATGGTGCCAGGACTGGTACGGCGATTATCCGTCAGGACACGTGACCGACCAGTCAGGACCGTCATCGGGCTCGGACCGTGTCCTTCGTGGCGGTTCCTGGTGCAATCTCGCGGGGCTCGTGCGGTCTGCTTTTCGCCTCAGGCGCAATCCTGGCTTCAGGTACAGCTACGGCCTCGGGTTCCGTTTTGCCCGGGATAAATAAATTACCCCTTGCGCCTAGCATAGGGTTCAAATCCCATTACCTCTTCAAATGATAAACAAAATACAATAAGATATAAAGCCATATAAATAGCCATATTTTTATATTGACAGAAATCTTGCTCTTCCGTATTCTAACCTCGTGACGAAACAATCCAATTTTGAATGGGACTCTTCCAAGGATGAAGTGAATCAAGAGAAACACGGTGTTTCTTTTGCCTTAGCACAACCGGCTTTTCTGGATAATAATCGTATCATCCTGGAAGATCTCGACCACAGCGGTGATGAAAAGCGGTATTACTGTCTTGGCAGAGTCGCAGACGAAATAATGACGGTAAGGTTTACTTATCGAAGAAAGAAAACCAGGATTATTGGTGCCGGATATTGTCGGAAGGGAAAGAGAATATATGAAAGGGAAAATAAAATACACAGATGAACCGATGGAGAAGGTGAAGGTTATTGCAGATTTTCTTCCTTCACCCGAGGAACTTGCGTTGAAGGACGAAACCGTTAAAGTAACTATCGCTCTGAGTAAATCCAGTGTAGAGTTTTTTAAGAAAGAGGCAAAAAAATATAATACTCAGTATCAAAAGATGATTCGTCGATTAGTAGATGAATACACTGCTCATCAATCCTAAGCTTCAAGCTGTCATTTTCGGGATATCATCTTCTTCTTTGGTGCAGGATTTTTACAACTTTTTTCACCTCTTCAATAGGAATCACAATACTAGAGGTTACAGGATGAAGGATCTGCCTTTATGGAGAAGGTCTATACGCCTTCGACAAAGAGTGGCCAGAACGAGGTGCAAGCAAGTGGTTAAAATACACCAAATTTACACCACAACGAAAAAGGGGAACTAGGACCTCATCCTAATTCCCCGATATAGAAGTGAAAAATCACTTTATTTATGGTGCCGAAGCCGGGACTTGAACCCGGACGGGTTGTGCCCACTACCCCCTCAAGATAGCGTGTCTACCATATTCCACCACTTCGGCGTAGAGCTGAAAGGCTATTTGTTTTTTCGGTCTTTGTCAATACAAAAAACGGGCGCATTTATAATTTTTACTGTCGTTTTCCCTTTATTGATTCGCTTTCGGACCGCCCGCTTCCGCTGGAGGTGTCGCCGGTGCGGCCGGCGCTGCGCCGCCGGTTTCACCGGCCGGGACTGTCTGTTCGACCGCCGGCGGAGAGACGACGGTGTCGATAACCGATTGCGGCTTATGGACGGCGAAATAGGCCAGCCAGAGTGACGTGATCATGAAGACCGTCGCGATGACCGAGGTCATTTTTCCGAGAAAGGTTGCCGGTCCGGCGCTGCCGAACAGGGTCTGGCTCGAACCTCCGAAGGCGGCTCCCATGTCCGCCCCTTTGCCTGACTGAATGAGGACGATGAATATGAGGAGCAGGCATATGAGGATATGAAGTATACTGATAAATACGTGCAATGGTTTCTATCTCCTTGTAATGTTATTAAAATCCGATAATTTTCGTGAACGACTCGATATCGAGGCTCGCTCCGCCCACAAGGGCTCCGTTGATGTTCCTCTGTGCCATGAGGCCGGCAACGTTGTCGGGGGTGACGCTGCCGCCGTAAAGTATCCGCATGGTATTGCCGATTGCCGCGCCGTAAAGATCTCCGATGACTTCTCTGATGAAAACATGAGCCTGTTCAGCCTGTTCGGGTGTTGCCGTCTTGCCGGTTCCGATAGCCCAGACAGGTTCATACGCGATAACACAGCGCCTTATATCACCAGATGAAATATTATTCAATCCCTTGTGTAGTTGTTGACGGAGAATGTGAAACGTTTGGTCCCCCTCCCGTTCTTCCAGCCTTTCTCCGATGCAGAATATCGGTTTCAGATGTGACGTCAATGCCGCTGTCAGTTTCTTGTTGATCAGGCTGTCCGTCTCGCCGAAGAGGTTCCGCCGTTCCGAATGGCCGAGGATGACGTGGTCGCATCCGGCATCGATGAGCATCGCCGCCGAGACTTCGCCGGTAAAGGCTCCTTTCTCCGCCCAGTGCATGTTCTGGGCCGCAAGGCCAACCGTTGACCCCTTCAGGATCTCTCCGACCGCGGCAAGTGCCGTGCAGGGGGGGGCAATGACGATATCACGATCCGTTATCGAGGCAAACGCCGCCTTTGCCTGCCTGGCGAAGCCCGCCGCTTCGCCGATGGTCTTGTGCATTTTCCAGTTTGCCGCGATGAGAGGCTTGATCATCCCGTTACCCCTTCAATGTTCGTCCCATATAAGCGGCGAGGTCGATCATCCGGCAGGCGTAGCCGCTTTCGTTGTCGTACCATGAGAAGACCTTGACAAGGTTGCCGTCGATGACGGTGGTGATGGGACCGTCGACGATGGACGAGTGGCGATCACTGGTAAAGTCCACCGAAACCAGTTCTTCTTCGCTGAAGGCCATGATTCCCCTGAGGGGGCCTTCAGCGGCAGCTTTGAGGGCCCCGTTGATGTCGTTGGCCGTCACGGTTGTTCCTACCTCAACGGCGAGATCAACGACCGACACGTTGGGCGTGGGCACTCTCAGGGCAATGCCGTCGAGTCTGCCTTTGAGTTCGGGAATGACTTCGGCGACGGCCTTGGCGGCTCCCGTCGATGTCGGCACAATGGAGAGGGCAGCAGCCCGGCCTCTTCTGAGATCGCTGTGCGATCCGTCGAGGAGGCGCTGATCCATGGTGTAGGCGTGGACCGTTGTCATGAACCCCCTGACGACGGTGAATTTGTCGTGGATGACTTTCACCACCGGCGCCAGACAGTTGGTCGTGCATGACGCGTTTGAAACAATGTGGTGTTTGTCAGGGTCGTACATTCCTTCATTGACTCCCATGACAAAGGTGCCGTCGACGCCTTTTCCGGGAGCGGCGATGATGACTTTCTTTGCCCCCGCGGCGAGGTGGGGGGCGCACTGATCCTTTTTCCTGAATGTGCCCGTCGATTCCAATACGATATCGATGCCGAGGTCCTTCCATGGAAGCCGCGCCAGGTCGTTCGTTTCGTTCGTCACCGTTATGACTTTGCCGTCTACAAAGATATTTCCACCGTCACTGGCGATATCAGCCTCGCATTTCCCGTGGACCGAATCGTATTTGAGGAGGTGGCAGAGCGTTGTTGCCGAGGCCCGCGTGTTGACTGCGACAATGTCGATATCGTCTCTTCCCAGACTTGCCCTGATCAGGTACCTGCCTACTCTTCCAAAACCATTGATGGCGATTTTTATGCCCATGGCTGCCCTCCAGTCGTGTGTTATGTGATGTCATGAGAGGAATCTGACGATGCTCCGGCAGCATGTACCCGGTTCTCTGCGTCGTCGAAACGATAGGATATTAGCGGCCTGAATCCGGCAAGTCAATATGTTTTTTGATCTATGTTTTATGGCATGCTTATGATAGTCTTTGCAATTATATGAAATGGCGAATCACTCCTTGACAGAAGATCGATGAGTTTATAGAATCACCAATTCATATAGACAGAAGCAGGTTTGTATAATGTTCGCAAATATTCTCAATGTCATTCCCGTGCAATCGGGAGTCTAATGTTTACAGTCAGTTATAGATCCCCAATCAAAGTGGGAATGACAAAAAGTTAATTATGCAAACCTCTTGCCGAGTGTAGTGTGACCGACATGAATCGTTTCATACGACAGATCGCGGGGGGAGTTGTTGTTATTCTCCTCGTTTTTTCATTCGCTTGCGAGGGAAGGGGGAGCGAAATGAAAGATAATATTCGAAAATCGGTCATTGCCGGATCGTGGTATCCTGGGAATCCAGACGTTTTGAGAGCCCAGGTGGAGGAGTATCTGGATAACGCGCCGTCTGAATCCGTGACGGGAACGGTCACCGCCTTGGTATCGCCTCACGCCGGTTATGTCTATTCCGGGCAGGTTGCCGCCTTCGCGTATAAGCTCGTTGCCGGCAAAACCTTTGATTCGTTGATTGTTATCGGCCCGAGTCATCGGGCGTACTTTCAGGGAGCATCTATATATAATGAAGGGGGCTATGAGACGCCGCTGGGGGTCGTGAAGGTGAATAAATCGTTGGCCGACGCGATTATCGCCCGAGGCGGTCCCGTTTCTGCCAGGCTCGATGTCCATGCACAGGAGCATTCAATTGAAATTCAGCTTCCCTTCTTGCAGGTTGTTCTCGGCGACTTCCAGTTTGTTCCTGTTCTCATGGGGACACAGGACCGGCGAACCTGTGAAGGGCTGGCCGATGCCATTGTCGCCGCAGTGCGGGATAAGAACGTCCTGGTAGTGGCGAGTTCCGATCTCTCTCATTTCCATGGCTATGACCGGGCGAAGGAACTGGACGCCGTTGCCCTGAAACATATGGAAGCGATGGACTGGCAGGGTTTGCTGGCGGATCTTGACAAGGGCGCCTGTGAAGCCTGCGGTGGCGGTCCGGTGGCCACGGCGATAATAATTGCCCGTGAGTTGGGAGCGGATCGCGGGAAGATTTTAAGGTATGCTAATTCCGGTGACGTGACAGGAGACCGGCGGGGAGTTGTCGGCTATGCCGCCGCCGTTTTTTACGATGAGCGGTACTCCGATCGGTCCGAGCAAAAGACGAAGGCGGGCGTAACGCTGGGATTGAGTCATGATGATAAGGCCCGGCTTCTTGAAATAGCCAGGAAGAGCATCGAATCACGGCTCAGTGGCAAATCGCCGCCGGTACCGTCCGGATGTTCGCCCGTTCTGAGTGAAGACCGCGGCGCCTTTGTGACGCTGAAAAAGAACGGCGCACTGAGGGGATGTATCGGGTCTTTTGAAGCCCGGGGGCCTCTCTACAGCACGGTTGAGGAAATGGCCCGGTCGGCTGCCTTTCATGATCCCCGGTTTCCGCCGTTGTCGGCGGATGAACTGGACGAAGTGACGATAGAAATATCGGCGCTGACGCCGTTGCGAAGGATTGCAGGGATCGAAGAAATTGAGGTGGGGAAGCACGGTATCTATATTGTCCGGGGGTTCTACCGGGGAGTCCTGCTCCCCCAGGTGGCGACCGAGTATAACTGGGACAAGGTTACGTTTCTGGAAGAAACATGCCACAAGGCGGGGCTGCAGGCAAACGCATGGAAGGACAAGGAAACGGAGATTTATATATTTTCCGCAGATATTTTCGGAGAAGATGACGAGTGATAGTCGTGCAAAAGGCGAAAAAACTCTCATGTCATTTCGAACCCCGATTTTCATCGGGGTAAATTCCGGGAGAAATCTTGTAATTATGAAGTGTTACGCCGAACAGATTTCTCACATTCGTTCGAAATGACACATTAATGCGACTATTTCGATTTCATCAAGAGTAGTTTGCCTGTCGGATAAAATGAATATTTTTGCTTGACAAAAAATTAATTTTACGATTAAGGTGGCAAGTTAGCTTTTCAGGGAGAGCTGTTTTTTCACAATTGTATAACGTGCTGGAAACGCTGGCGTAGCTCAACAGGTAGAGCAGCTGATTTGTAATCAGCAGGTTGCGGGTTCGAGTCCCATCGCCAGCTCCATGTAGAGATAAGAGTTCGTGGAGGGGTTCCCGAGCGGCCAAAGGGAGCAGACTGTAAATCTGCCGGCGGAGCCTACGGAGGTTCGAATCCTCCCCCCTCCACCATTTCGTTTTGTATAAAAGAGGGCGGGAGTAGCTCAGTGGCTAGAGCATCGGCCTTCCAAGCCGAGGGTCGCGGGTTCGAATCCCGTTTCCCGCTCCATTTTTTAATTATGATTACGTGAACGGAGCGGGAATGGGGTATCCGGTCACGTGCGGCACGTGGTGTTTCAAGAGACAATACGCCCACGTAGCTCAGTCGGTAGAGCACATCCTTGGTAAGGATGAGGTCACCAGTTCAATCCTGGTCGTGGGCTCCATTTCAACGAGAACGGGTTTATTAGAATGAGAAATATAATTACTTTAGAGTGTGGGAACTGCAAGCAGAGAAACTACACGACGACAAAAAACAAACGAACCATGCAGGGGCGGCTTGAATTGAAGAAATACTGTCGATTCTGCCGGATTCACACGATTCATAAAGAAACGAAGTAGTCTATAATCAGGTTACGACACTTGGTAAGCACAGGCCAGTAGCTCTAATGGATAGAGCGCCGGACTCCAAATCCGGATGCTGGGGGTTCGAGTCCCTCCTGGCCTGCCATTTTA
>JAFGWZ010000207.1 GCA_016936905.1 Deltaproteobacteria bacterium
ACACGACGTTCCTGAGCACCACCGGTTCACCGCCGGCGCCGACGACGGTCATATCGAGAATTTCCCGGATATTCATCTTTTCCGCTTCCCTGATCTTGACCCTGATGTCGTATTCATCGCCGCCTTCCCGATAGCTTCCCGCCGTGGTCCCCGACAGGGCCGTCTGGAGCGTGTTGGCAATCTGTAAGACCGTCAGTTTCATGTCGGCGGATTTCTGCCTGTCGACAAAGACGAGTTCTTCGGGGTTTCCCGATTCTCTGCTTACCTGGGCGTCGGTGACGCCGTCCACTGTCTCAACGATTGTTTTGATACGCTGGGCAAGGGTATCGGCGGTTGTCAGGTCATGCCCCCGGATTTCGATCTGGATCCTTTCCGTTCCTCCGGCGAACATTCGCAGGAGAAACAGCCCCTGTCCGGCCCGTGTTCGAATGGTCACTCCCGGGATATCGCGGAGTTTACGGCGAAGGTCGGCGGCGATCTCCTCGCTCGACCTGGATCGCTCTGCTTTTGGTTTCAGGGCGATGCGCATTTCGCCGGTATGCGATCCCTGAGAGTGCCAGCTTGAGCCCCCGATGGATGTGACTGTATTTTTGACTTCCGGGATATTCTGCCGGACAATTTCTTCGATGAAGGTGAATTTTTCACCGAGAACGTCGATCCGTGTGCCGACTTCCATTTCGGCGGATATGCGGACCTCTCCCTCATCGGTGGCCGGCATGAACTCGACACCGACAAAGGGAACCAGGAGGATGCAGCCCCCCATAAGGATGATGGTGCCGACAAGGACGGTGGCGATATGGTTGAGCGACAGGTGAAGCAGCCTTCGATACTCCTCTTCCATTCGAGAAAAAAAGCGGGCGCTGCGTTCATAAAATCTCTTCATCCGTGGATTTATTTGTTGAGAGGCGTCACCGTGAAGGAGGTGGGCCGACATGACGGGAATAACGGTCAGGGACACCGCCATGGCGCACAGGAGGGCAAAGCTTACCACTGATGCAAGCTGTTTGAACATAATCCCCGACATTCCCCGGACAAACACCAGGGGCAGAAAAACAGCGAGAGTTGTGAGGGTGCTCGCCACGATGGCGGCGGTTACCTCGCCGGTTCCCCGTATGGTTGCTGCTTCAGCAGCTTCGCCCGATTCACGATGGCGGTTGATGTTTTCGAGGACGACAATGGCGTTATCCACGAGCATACCGATACCGAGGGCGAGGCCGCCCAGGGTCATGAGATTAAGGGTCAGGTCTCCGAAATACATGAGAGTGAAGGTTGCTATGACGGATATGGGAATGGTGGTGGCAATAATAAGGGTACTCATAACATTGCGGAGGAAAAACAGAAGGACCAGGACCGCAAGAATGCCGCCATAGAGGGCCATCGACCCCACGTTCGTGATGGAATTACGGATATAATCGGACGTGTCGATGATGGGTGTAATGTTGATCTGAGGAATATCACGGGAGATGTTATCCACTTCTTTGAGTACGCCGGCGGCTACGTCGACGGTATTCTTGCCCGACTGCTTCCGCACGCCGAGGCGGACACCACCTCTCCCGTTTACCGTAATGATGCGGGTAATCTTTTTCCACGTATCGTCAACGGCCGCGATGTCACGGAGTTTTATGGGAGCACCCTCCCGTATCGCCACGATTGTGTCAGAGAGTTGATCAATACTTGTGTACTCCCCCTTGGTCCTCATGGTCACGTCAAAATTGCCCCGGTCGATGGTGCCCGCCGGCAATGTGACGTTTCCTTCCCGTATCCGGTTCATGATTTCATCCAAGGGGATGTCCATCGCCTTGATCTTTCCTGCGTCAAGGTTCACCTGTATTTCCCGCTCGTGACCGCCCCAGACATCGAGGGATGCCACCCCGGGAACCCGTTCGATGCGGTATTTGACCTGGTCATCGATCAGTTTGCGGAGCTGGAGGGGATTCAAATTACTCGAGACGCCGAAAATGAGAATGGGAAAGTTTGCGATGTCGAATTTCCGAAGGATCGGCCGTTCCGCATCTTCGGGAAGACGGCCGATTACACGGTCAAGCCGGTCTCTGATGTCGTTGGAAGCCGTATCGAGATCCGTTCCCCAGAAGAAGGTAACCCGGACGTTGCTCGCTCCTTCCGATGAGGTGGAATAGACCGATTCCACCCCGGGGACGGAGCTCATCGCCTCTTCGATTGGACGGGTTATGAGCTCTTCAATTTCCTCGGGGCTCGCGTTTTCATATGCCGTCTGAACGGTCAGCGTAGGATAGGTTACATCGGGCATGAGATCGATGGGAAGACGGATCAGGGATATCCCTCCCAGGATAATCACGATGAGCACGACCATGATGGTGAAAATGGGGCGGTGGACGGCTATCCGGGAGATGTTCATTCCATGATACCTCTGCTGAGGATGATGTCACCGATTCGAGGTTTCGTCTTTTCTCTTTTCAGGTACGGTGATGACGGCGCCGTCTTCAAGAAGATGCTGCCCCACGGTGACGACCATACCGGAAACGGGCGGTTCCACAATCTCCGCCATGTCGTTGCTGACGATGCCGACGGTAACGGGGATGAGTTTCGCCCTCATCGTTTCCATGTCGGCCAGAAAGATCCCCTGACGCCCGTCGTGCTTTGTCAGGGCGTTGACAGGGACGACAGTTGCGTTGGCCCGCCGGTTGAACTCGATCTCAACCCGGACAAACATGCCGGGCTTGAGGAGCCGCTCGGGGTTGGGAATGGCTACCTCCACCCGGGCCTGCCGTGCCGCCTCTTTCAGCAGGGGGGCTATACGGGCAATGGTTCCTCTGAAGGCGCGGTCGGGATAAGCGTCGGTGGTTATGACCGCGTCCTGTCCCATCATGATCCGGGGATACTCCCGTTCAATAACATGAATAACAGCCGTCAGCGTGTGGATGTCGATGATGGAGACGACGGGCGTGTTTGCCGCAAGCATGGCTCCCTCATCGACGAAACGCTCGCCAACGATCCGGGGATTTCCTCCGTCGGCCCATGATGCCTTCATCCGCGTATAGTCAAGGCGAACCTGGGAGGTCTTCAATTCCGCTTCTTTCTGGGCCACCTGTGCGATGGCCACCTTCTGCTTGGCCATGCCGGCCCTGTACTGTGCCTCCGCCGCGTCCAGCTCCGATTCAGATACTATCTTCTTTTTCCTGAGGGCCTGCGCCCGCTCGAATTCACGCTGTGCGAGGTTGAGCGCGCTGCGGCTTTCCTCGAGGTTCGCCCGGGCGACGGCGAGTTCGGCCCTTGCCTGATCAACCTGTTGTACCAACTCTTCATCTTCGAGGAGGGCGATAAGCTGCCCCTGTTTGACATGGACTCCGATGTTGACAAAAAGCTTGTTCAACTTTCCGGCGATCTTGGGGGCGACGATGAATTGAGATTCGGGAAGCAATGTCCCCGTAAAAACGCCGACTTCCCTGATAAGCGATTTCTTTATCGGCGTGACTTCCACCGCAACGGACATAACGGATTTTCCCACCGACTCTCTCGTTGCCACAGGTATCTTGGAATATATCCACCAACCGATGACGGCGATTACCATGATGGTAGCGGCAATAATACTTTTTTTTCTCTTCATCCGTACTTTCCAGCACACATGTATGTAGTCGGCAATCTCCCGCAGCCTTCTTCCGGGGGGGGGTGGAACACAACATTTGCCTCATTTTGTATGCTATTTTTTAAATAACGGCAATGATTTTGTTGTAAAACCGGTGACGGTGAGAAAGGTCTCGTGAGAGAGGGCGGGGTGCGGCAATGTATAAAGCTTTGACGAAAGACGGAAGGTGATATCAGCATACCAGGTTCCGTCTTCGCCGCAGCATGTCGACGTCATGGGTTTGCTATCTTCGATTGCCCCTGCCACCGTGTCTGCTTTTAGGCGGACGGGCGGCGTTGACCCTGATTGAACGTCCCTTAAACGATGATCCATCAAGTTCTTTCTTTGCATTTTCAGCTTCCGCCTGATTGGCCATCTCAATGAAGCCGAAGCCCTTGCCTTCAATTACGTTCACGTTTTCCACTGTTCCGTGTGTTGAAAACAGTTGTTTCAGGTCGTCGGTCGACACGGAATAGGAGAGATTTCCTACATAGAGCTTGCTGCCTTTCATGGTTTTCCCCTTTGTCATGTTGATGATTTAATTGTGTTGAAGAATAGTTTCGGTTGCGGGGATGTGCCCCGATTCCGCCTTTCACAGACGGTCATATCCGTTGATATTATTCCGCTGTTTCCTTGATCTCATCGAGGTCATGCCATTGCTCGGGCAACGGCTGGGGACCGGGTGTGATCCCTGCAATGTCCGGATCGATGCCGGCCATTCTGTCAGGGGCATCGATATTTTGCTTTTTTTCCAGTTTAAGCGCCAGTTTTTTCTCCCGTTTCTCTTTCCGCGAGTTTTCTTTCTGGCGCTTCTGGAAGGTATTTCGTTTTCTGACCATAATATACCTCTCAGGCGTGTGCCGATAATATTCTGTTCCACGGGGTTGACGAAACAAAAATATGTGGAAATTAAAAGAGTGGAGCGTCGTGTTGATCGAAACAGAAGAATCTATATGGCTTTGATGTCAATGGCAACGGGGCCCGTAGCGCCCGGCTTGATATCGAAGCCTTCCCGCCGTTCATTGGAGAGAGTTCTGAATCCGTCTACTTGAATGGATCTATGGTGAACGAAAACATCGCCACCCTCATGGTTAATAATGAAGCGGTAACACTGATGCCGGTTGAACATCGTTACCGCACCGTGTGCCAACGATGGTAACCTCCTTCTTTTTTCTGACAGGGGTGCCGGACAGACACCCTCTTAACGAAAGTTTTGCACAATGTCGACTGGTGTCATTTCGACCGAAGGGAGAAATCTTTAATATCTAGATATCATTAAGATTTCTCGTCGCCATTGCTCCTCGAAATGACATAAAACAAAGATATGCAAAGCTTTCTTAGCGTGTGTAGTGTTAATTACCTACTATATGAGAACCTCTGATAAGTCAATGTATATTCCCTCCGTGCCGGATCAGGCATGAGGCGGGGTCCGGCGGTGTGTCCATATTCGGTGTGTCCATATGGGGATAGCACCGTTCGTTGATTTCGGTGTGATAAAATTCAGGGGAGTTCGGCGGTTCTTTTTCGGATCAACTCGGGGCTGAGCTCGTCATGCTCCCTCTGCAGTTGGAGGATTATGATGGCGGCGACAACGGAACATCCTCCCAGTATCTGCCAAAATTCAAGCACTTCTCCTAAGAAAAAGAATGCCATGACCGCCGCGGAGACCGGTTCAAGGGTCGCCGTTATCATGGTACGGGTGGAGCGTATGTAGTTGACGCCTATAAAGTATAATCCGAAGGGAAGGATGGTTCCGATAATCACGATATATGAAAGCGAGAAAACCTGCATCATCGTGTAATGGACATGAAGATAGGCGGGGAGGGGGGCGATGGTGTTGGTCGAGAGCGACGCAAAGAGCATGGCGTAAAATATAACTGTCCAGGGAGGATACCGGTGCATGACCCGCTCGCCGAGCAATGTGTAGGAAGCGAAAGCGACGGCCGAGGTAAGACCCCACAGTATTCCGACTCGATTCATTGAGAGAAGGTGCAGGTTGTAGCCCCCGACCATCAGATAGCAGCCTGCCACCGCGAGGGCGAGGGCCGACAGTTTCAGCGCTGATACCCGTTCCTTCCAGAAACTCATGGAATAAACGGCGACGATAATGGGGGCGAGGTACTCAAGCAGTATGGCGGCGGCAACCTGGATTTTGCTGATGGCGGCAAAGTAGGAAAACTGCACCAGCGCCATAACGACCCCTCCAAGAATGGCGAAGTGGAGGATATCGCGGGAGCGTATCTGAAACAGATGCAGGCTGAACAGGCTGAATATCATGGCGAGTATGATCGATGAGAAGCTAACGCGAATCCTGACAAGTTCCAGCGGAGTCATCCCCGACTGGAAGAGCGCCTTCCCGGCAGTGCCGCAGGACGCCCACATGAGCGCCGCTGCTACAACGCAGAAATATCCCTTGGCCGCTATTGTCTTCATCGCACCATTCATTATCACGGTGCTTCGATACCGGCAATATGAATTTCAGCAGGGTATCCTGTCTGCCGGCCTTTTTTTTGCACCTGCGGTCGGCCAGGTTGCGTCTAGGACGGTCGGAGATGGAACAGCAAAGACGGATAAGAAAAAGCGGGAAACATACTGAATGCCTTCTTCCCGGATGTACAATTGTCGCGGATGGTGCAATGACAATAAGCGGCAGTCAGGAGAGAATATGAAAATTGAAAAAAATATGGAATTACGGAGCAAAATAGTTTATTGAAAGCGAGTTGAAATTCATGTTGCGTTCAGACTGGGCGGGAAAGGAAGAGATTCGAAAATCACCGAAGACACAGAATATGGCGGGAACGGTATTGATTACTCGATCGGAATCACTGCGGAGTATCCAGAAGGGTTCAACAGTAGAGAATACAAAGACAGAAAAATATTTGCAGGTACGTTGGAACTGAAAGCTCGAGCCTCCCGCAGCAACGGGAAGAAAAGTTGTTGCAGCGGCCATGGCAGAGCCGTGAGTGCATTTGATCGGCTGCCTTTTTTAGGAATATTCTCCCAATAATGGCAGAACTTGTCTGGATTACCTTCCCATCGGCGCGGTCACCGCCTCCCGTGATCACTTTATCCCTGTGTGAAGATAAATTGCTGTGATCGTTTTCCCGACGCGTGGTGCGCGGGATGTGTCCATAAATTAAATTAAGGAGGAGAGATTTGGATGGCTACCTTTAAGAAAATTACTCTACAAGAGGCGGCTGGGCTGATTAACGATGGGGACTTGTTGTCATTCAGCGGATTTACGATTTGGCGTCGTCCCATGGCACTCATTTACGAACTGGTCCGACAGCAGAAGAAGAACTTACATCTGTTTGAAGTGAATGGAGGTACCCATACCGAAGTTCTGGCCGGAGCCGGAGCTATAAAAATATGGGAATCGTGCTGGGTTGGGCACGAACTGTATGGAAAGCTCGGCGAAGGAATCGCCCGCGGTCAGGTGGAAGGGTCAATAATCGTTGAAGATTACAGTCACGCGCAGGTGGTGGCGCGTCAATTGGCAGGCGCGTACGGGCTTCCGTTCTTCCCTACGGCATTGTCTATGGGGACGGATATATTAAATCCCAAATATGATATGCTCGGCAAAGCGGGACTGAGGGATGGATCGAATTCTAAGATTCCCGTCAAGAAATACGATGTCGTTAAAGACCCCTTTTTCGGCAACGGGGAGATACTCATGATGCCTGCCGTAAATCCCGACTGGGCGCTTATATATGCCTCTCAGGTGGGTGACGAAGGAACAGTCAGAGTTTTCTCTCAGACGTATGTCGATGCCGAAGTCGTTAAGGCGGCGGATAAGGTTATCGTAATTGCAGAGGAGATCGTTCCCGACAATTATCTCAGACGGGAACCGGAGAAGAACTTGGCTGCCGGCTATGCCATCGACTACGTTGTCGAATGCCCCTGGGGTGCTCACCCCACGGGATCGCAGTTCTTTTATGATGTCGATGCCGATTTTATCCGTAACTTTTATCAGGTATCGAAGAGCAAGGCGGCATTCGATGAGTGGGCGAACGAATGGATATTCGGTGTGTCGGGACATGAAGAATATCTCGATAAGCTGGGAATCAACAGATTGCAGAATCTGCGCGCCAATTCGGTCTTGGGTTACTCAACAACAGTAAAAAGGGGGACGAGATAGATGACGACGGGAAATATTAACTACGCAAAAGTCGGAGAGTATAAACCGATAGACATGCTTGCATGTGCTGCTGCCAGAGAGGTTAATGACGGTGACGTGGTTTTTGCAGGAACGGGCCTGCCCATGCTGGCCATTGCCCTGGCCCAGTTGGAACAAGCGCCCAACGCCGTATGCATTTACGAAGCGGGCAGTGTCGATGGACGCCCGATTCATCTTCCCACGTCTGTGGGAGATTCCCGTTGTGCTTACCAGGCCTCTATTGCCGCGGGTCTTGCGGAAACGTTTTATGGACAGTTGCATTGCGGTTATGTCGACCTGGCATTCCTTGGCGGAGCCGAAATCGACATGTACGGAAACGTCAACACGACGGTGGTCGGCGATTATGCGGCACCACAGAAACGCTTTACCGGCAGCGGGGGAAATCCCGATATCAATTCACTGGCACGGCGAACGGTGTTCATCATGCTTCAGGAAAAACGCCGCTTTAAGGAAAATGTCGATTACATTACATCTCCGGGCTGGAGAATTCACAGATGGCCCAGTGGAGAGTGGGTTCATAAAAAGGAGGTTTATGGAAAGTACTTCTTCGGAGGGCCCACCGCTGTTATTACAAATATGGCGGTATTCAGATTCGATGAAAACGGTGTGATGTATCTTGATACGGTTCATCCGGGTTATTCGGTGGAAGACATAAAGAATAACGTAGGCTTTGATCTCAATGTATCACGGGTTAATGGCGAGACATTAGCGCCCACCTATAATCAGATTGACCTTCTCTATAAAAGGGTCGACCCGGAAGGAATCTTCCTGCCGTAGATGATTGTGCCGGTGTTTACGGATACCGGGACAGTGAAAGAAAAAGAATAGGGGTAATGGAGTGTGCGGATTATCGCTCCATTACCCCGATTTTTGTTTCAGCCGGGCCATGTAAGCGTTCATGTTACCGTACGGCTTGTTACGCCGGATCACCCGGTGTCAATCCGGCCTGTGGAGGCCCGTCCGTTGTTTCCTGCCCGTCATCAGTAACAACGGGAGACGCGTTTCGGTCGAAGGGGTTTGTCCGCATGGCGAGCGAGAAGAGATAGGGATAGTTGTCTTTCAGATATTTCATGTAATCGAGCCACTGGTGGATCAACAGGCGGTAGGCCCGCTCCATGTCGGCGGCTATATGCCCCCTGTCGCTTTCGGGAAGCCTCGTCAGGTCGTCGCGGAAACTCATCTCTTCCGTGAGATGAAACACCGCGTGAAGGAGCTGAGTGAATGTTTCATGTTCGAGGAGCGCCGGATTCTCGAGAAGGCGGAGGAAAAAGTCCCGTTTACCTCTGAGAAATGTGAGCAGTTCCTCCATGTCGGCCCCGGTGATGTCGATGGCGTAGGCGTACTGTTTGATCTTTTTGCTTACGGCGGCAAAATTCCGGCCTGTCCATTCGCCGGTAATGATAAGATCGTTTCTGACCCGGTCGATGCTGGGATCGTGAAGGGAAAAGAACATGAGCAGATGTCTCCCCACTTCACTGAAGAACGTTCCGATCACCATGGTCAGTTTTTCGAGCCGAACTTCTTTTTCATGCTTGGCGAGCATCAGCTCGGTGGCATTGGCGATAACGCCGAGGAAAGTCCCCACGCCGGTTACGATCAGAACAATTGCCAGAAGCTTGCCCTGAACGGTTGCCGGATGGATGTCGCCGTATCCCACTGTCGCAATGGTCACAATGCTGAAATAGAAGGCATCGGTTAGTGATAACCCCTCAACACGCATGAAACCGACCGTGCCGATCATCATGACGGCGAAGAATATAATCAGGTAGACTCGCAGCCGTATTCGTATCGGATTGCTCTGCATGACGAATATACTCCTTGGTTTTTTTCGTCCGCCTCACCGTGGTTTCTGTTTCCGATTACCCTACTGGCCCATTCCTGCCACCGGAAACGACGAGCTCGGGGAAATTGGTAAAGACGCCGTCGAATCCCATGGCGGCGACCCGGTCAAGATCATCCCCGGTGTTGACGGTGAACGCGAACATCCTCAATCCCCTGCCGTGGCCGTCGTTCACAAATGAATCATCGAGGAATTCTATACTGCAGTGAACCGAGTATGCATTCAGTTCCCGGGCAAACATGGCATACCCGAGAGGGATGCCCACGATGAGTGCCCCGGTCCTGACGGATGGATTGATCCGCTTGACCGCTGCCAGTTCATGATGATTGAAGGATGAAACAATGAATTCATCGTACCGCCAGCCTCTCTCTCTGATGTAGTGCCCGATGAGCTCAACCGTCGGACCGGCGGTGCCCGGGCCTTTCAGCTCTACGTTGATCCCTGCCCGCCGATCCACGAGATCGATCACTTCCCTCAGCAGAGGAATGGTCTGCCCCTTGCCGGCATCAAGGGACCGTAAATAGTCAAGGGAGTGTTCATGGACGTAGCCGGCACCGTTCGTCGTCCGTTCAAGGCGGTCGTCGTGAATTACGATGAGTTCATCTTCCACGGCATGAATATCCAGTTCAATCCAGTCCGCTCCGATGGCAATGGCTTTTTCCATGGCGATGAGGGTATTTTCCGGTTCGTGGCCCGATGCCCCCCGATGGGCGAAACAGATAAGTCCACTCATAATAAATCCGCTTCTTCAAGATGATAAACGTGATTTTGGGATGAACCTATACTGCCACGTTTGACTGCGGCCGACAAGAATAAATTCTCTTTGAAACCTTTCATGGCGATTCATTCCTGTTTCAGGGAGAGACGAGCGTGACGTCACGTCGCCAGACTGAGCCGGTTGAAAGAGCCCTGTCTATTTATCGCCTGTTGTGGTACATTCAGGCGGAAAAGCCGGGCAGGTTGATGACGCCGTCACCGTTCCTTCACAATTGAGGGGACGCGGCGTGAGAGGAAAAGAACCGGCTATCGCCGGGCGACCGTCATGGATGCAGTATATGACCAGGTAAAGAGTATTGTATCTCCCGTCTACATGGTGGGCGGCTGTGTCAGGGATACCCTCATGGGGGTGACGCCGAAGGACTATGACTTCATTACGCCCCACGAGCCGGACGTAATCGAGCAGAGCGTTCGACGGGCGGGGCGGAGGCCCTTCCTGGCGGGAAAGCGGTTTGGAACGATCGGTGTGAAGATCGGCGGGCGCCTGGTGGAGATTACCACCTTCAGAACGGAACGGTATAACGCGGGAAGCAGGAAACCGGATGTCGCATTTGTAACCGATATCATCGCCGATCTGGGCAGGAGAGATTTCACCATCAATGCAATTGCAGAGAAAGATGGTGAACTGATTGATCCCTTCAACGGGCGGGGTGATATAAAGCGGAAGATTATCCGGTGTGTCGGTGACGCCCCGTCACGCTTTATCGAGGATCCGCTCCGCATGCTTAGGGCGGCCCGGTTTACCGCTCAACTCGGATTTTCCATCGATAAGGCGGTTCATGAAGCGGCGCGGCGGCTTGGCCACACAATCCTGCAGGTCAGCAAGGAACGATGGGTTGCCGAACTGGACCGGTTATTGCTTTCTCCGTATGTCGGCAGGGGGGTAAGCGACCTCATGGAAACAGGAGTGCTTCGATACATCATACCCGAACTGTCACTTCAGAAGGGTTACGGCGGCGGCGCCGTCTGGGAAGAGACGCTGCGAATTGTCTCTTTGGTTCCATCGGACATCGACCTGCGCTGGGCCGCCCTGCTGAGCAATATAGCACAGCCGTTCTATCCCGAAAGTGGAGACAGAGAATCGACGCCAAGGGCCGAGGACTCCCTTTGTTACGACCTTGTCATCCGTCTGGGGGGGCACCTTCGATGGTCCAACAAGCGCGTCGAAGCCGTCAGTAAGATGGTGAAGACAAAGCGAGATAAAGGGAGCCCCTTGAACTGAACAGCGAGCGCATTCCCCGCTGCTTGCGGCGGGGTTAGCGAGCGAATAAAAATAACAATCTTCCTTAACAGTCGGAG
>JAFGWZ010000208.1 GCA_016936905.1 Deltaproteobacteria bacterium
AGAAGGAAGTAATCTCCCTTGTCTTCCGCCTTCGTGGTCGCTCCGAAGAAATCCGAGCCGCCCCGCGGTTCCGTCAGGCATTCGGCGGCAAACAAATCGCCACGAAGCAGCGGCTTGACATACTTTTCCTTCTGTTCGTCCGTACCGTGGAGAATGATAGCATCGCACACCAGTTCGGCTCCCACGCCGAAGACACAGGCGAACTCGTACCCGAGCATGCCTATTTCTTCCATGAGCATGCAGGTGGTGACCCAGTCCATCTCCCGTCCGCCCCACGCTTTCGGATAGCGGCATCCCAGAAGGTTCCGCCGTCCCGCCTCTCTCAGGAATTCCTTTGGAAATTTTATCTTGTCGGCATCCATGTCGAGTACCATCTGTCGGGGCACCCATTTGACCAGATCCCTCGCTTGATCACGTATTGTGATCTGTTCTTCCGTCAACAAATAGTCAAACATACATGCTCCTTATCCGTTCCTTGTTTCATCTGTTACGTATACAGCTCTCTCAATTTATATTTTATTACCTTTCCGCGTGCCGTGTGTGGAGCTCGGCGACGAAGTTATAAACCTTGGGAGTTATAAACCTGCCAAGCCTGTCGGCAAGAAATTCGTTTATCCCATCCCGTGTCAGCTCTTTTCCCTTCGCCGGTTCTATACCATCCCTGAGAGAAGGCGTCGTTTGTCGCCTCCGGATCTATGAAGGATCCTTCCATCATGCTGTCGGCCTTCATCCATATTTCTCCCGCTTCACCGGGCAGAGCCTTCTCTCTGTAGCTCTTCATAATGACAACATCACATCCCGGGAGGCCGCTCTTCCCGACTGCTCCCTGACGGTACGGTATGAGTAACTTTTTTGATTGTACCTCAGACAGTACACGACGTCCTCTGTGATGTTGCGTCGAGGCATGCGGTCCCCGACGGAAAGAATTGCCCGTGTAACCGTGTCTCTGATTGTCCTTTACGGCCGATCACTTTGGCTCCTTTTTTGACTCGATGGTGATCACGACCCGAACGGCAGGCGGCTTGCCGTCGGGAAACTGAATGTCTGGAGGAAAGATAATTCTCGGCTCCACGATGGTCGAGGAGGTTATGACCGAAAGATCGATGGGTTCCGTTACCGCCACGAGATGCTTGTGGTTTTTCGGGAGCGCCAGGACTTGAATGGCCGGCGGTTTCGGTTCTACGGAACGAACGACCAGATTCTCATGGACCGTTCCCGTCGTTTCAACCTTGACGGGCATGGCGGTGGCGACCATTTGCCGGGCGGTGATTCTTATCTGGTCCGGTTGAATGCTCAACACCGAAAGATTCGACGGAGACCGGACAAGATCGCGGCTTAAATGCAGTGCCTGTCTCCCTTCCTTGAGCGCCGACATATCAACGACGATTTTAAGCGTCTGCGGATCGAGAAGGTTGAATGCCTGCTGCGATCCGACCAGTGTTATCGAAGCTTCCTTCGTTTTCGGTTCTTCAATGATCCAGCTGCTTTGAAGGTTCCGGTATTCGATGGGGATGACGAAATCACGCCTGATACTCTCCGTCTGGTATGCGAAGGCAAGCCATAAAACGGATGCTAATGCCACTGCCAGGGCTTTTTCAAAGGGATTTTCCTTGATCCATCGGACCCAGATCTTCGTCCGCGTTTCCTTGGGAGACTGAGGATGATAGAAGCGTTCCAGGATGGTTCTCAACTGATCGGGGCTTGTCAGACGCCGGAGGTTTTCTTCCTGGGCGACGGAAATGGTTCCCCGTTCTTCCGAAATCACAATGCACAGCGCGTCGGTCCGTTCTGACAGCCCAAGCGCCGCGGTGTGACGAAGTCCCAGGTTGTGGAGTTTCTTCGTATTTGAAGAAAGGGGCAGGTGACAGCCGAATTTGGTGACGCGGCCGTTTTCTATAATCGCCGCCCCGTCATGGCCGATTGAATGGGGATCGAAAAGGCTTTCCAAGAGAGGTTCGCTGATCGTCCCGTCCAGTTCGGTGCCGACTTCGATATGGCGGTCGAGATAATCCTTACCGGGCAGAACGAGCAAAGCCCCGTAACGTTTCTGTGCAAGGCTTGTCGCTGTCCTGACAAGCGTGTCAATCAGCTCATCGGTTTTGGTACGTTCCCCCTGTCTTTTAAAAAATCCCCACATTGCGAGACGTTCGAAGAATCGCCGTAGATCTTCCTGGAAGATAATCACCATGGCAATAAGGAGAATGGCAAAAAATCCCTGGAAAACGTATTCCGTAAGATACATGCTGAAAAAGCGGGCGCTTGAGTAAATTGCCCCGAGGATGACAATGCCGATGAGGACAAACCGGGAAGTCGTTTTTTTGAACCATATAAGCACCACATAGGTCAGTGCGGCGATGATTGCAATATCGATAAGGTCGGCAAATCGAAAGACCTTTATTAGGTTGCCGAAGTAGTCCTTCGAAAGGGAAAAAAGACGTTCCGCAATATCACCGTTCATAGATAGTTTCCCTCGTTCACTCTCTGCGATTCCGCGACATCATTTTACATTCGGAAATTATATTCACAGCTCCAGGTTTCTTTACTGTTTTACCGTTAATCCGGTTACACGGTAATTAAATTCGTAACTGAGCGCACCGCTCCAGTCTTCTTCATAGACGCCCTTGTAGCGGGTTCCGTCGACAGGACCCACCGGTTTCCCATAGGTATAGAACCAGTTAAGAATAGGGCTTCCGGTATAGCCGAGGCCGATCCAGTAGGCCCCGGGCATGAGGGCGATGTTATTCCGCCTGAAGTCGAAATCGACCCAGCGATACCCCGGCCTGAGCGAAAGCTGTTCCATGTCGACCATCTGGCTGGTAGCGATGATATCCCCGGGCCTGCCGTTGTCGTTTCTGTAGAGGTCTATCCAGAGCTGACCGTCTCCGCCGAATTTGTGAAGGGCAAGTCCTATGGAGCCGAGTCTTACCGGCTTATCAAGGATGAAGACCTGGGCGTACTGGGTTAGTTTTGTCGTCACGTATTCCGCCGTTTCTACGTAGAAGTCACGGGTCTTTTCGAAATTCTTTTCCCCGGTGGCGATGACCGGCGTCGGGGGGAAGGCGAAGTCGATGTTCTCGGGGAATTCAAGATTCCCATACAGGAAGGGAACCGTATAGCGAAGCTTCGCCTGTTCCGACGCCGGGATGACCGGCGGCGGAGGCGGATGGGTATATTCCCTTTTCTCGAAATCCGATCGTACAAATGGCGAAATCAGGAGATTCTTCGGCCCGTACATCTCCCTTGCCCCGGAAACGCGAACCGAATCGTTTGCGAAATCCGCATCGATCGTTTCATACGTCTTTATCCGTCCGGTTGTGCCTCGGGCCTGGATCCAACGAAGACGGCCGTCATTGACGGTTTCATTATTATCGATTCCAACCTCAATTCTGATAAACCTGTGTGCAACGAACAGTGAGGTCTGTTGGGCGTCAAAAGGCACCCACCCAAGATCGGGAAACCAGACTTCGATCCACGAGTGGCGCCCCTGGCCCATCTTTACGGTGAGAACACCCCGCTGCTGGACGATGTCGAATGATTTGTTGAGGGTGATGCCGTTTACGATCCTTACCGGTATCCCTATGGACCGCAGGAGCGCCGCGGAGAGATGGGAAAAATTCTGACAGTTGCCTTTCCCGGACTCCAGAGAATAGAGGGCGTCAAACTGGGCAGGCGGTGTGACGTAGCGCACATGGTCGACGACCCAGGTTATGATGCGCTGCACCGCGTCGAATTCGGTTGTGACGCCCTCTATCAGTTGATTCGCCTTCCCTTTGATTCGCTGATCCGTTGACTGAACCTGTTCCGTCTCCCCAAGATAATACCTGATATCTTCAGGAATACTGTGGATCGGAAGGGGCGTTATGGTTTCAATCGTATTCAGGTTTGTTGAATTGTCGGCGTTGAAGGCGATCCGGACATCAATGGAAGAGGGAGCAGTGTCCCACGTGGCCGTGATGATATTATTTCCCCGCTCGTCGGTACTGTCGGCCCTGTTTGAGGGTGCGGGGTCGAATGAGATATCGAATTGCCGGATCGTCTGATTGTACGTGGGAGACTGAAAGGACGGCGGCACGACAAAGCTGAGGATTGTTTTCTGGACCCCAGGGACGGTGTTGACCGTTTTCTGCATTTCGAACCGAATTCTCGACGTCATGGCCCCCTGTACGGTGTAGTTCTCTGCGGACGCCGGGACGCTTCCGAAGAGAATGC
>JAFGWZ010000022.1 GCA_016936905.1 Deltaproteobacteria bacterium
CCAGAAGCGGGTATCCCGGCAGGCATCGGCTATCTCTTGCACGGCAAGCTGGAAGGGGTTGGCATTGACCAGCGGCACATGGTCGCCGTGATAGTGACTGATGACAATATCGGTTGCGGTTGTGACCGACTCGATGATGAGTTTCCGTACCTGCGCCCCCACATATACCTGGTAAGGATGCGGCAGCCTGCCGTTGCGTCGATACCCGAGGGCGACACCGGGATCGATGATGATTCTCCGGCCTGCCGCCGAAACGACTGTACACAGGCCGCGAACCCCGAGCGACTCCGTGCCGATTATCGTAATCCGCATAATAAAGTCCCCATGTCAGAGGTTTGCATAACTCATTCTTTCGTCATTCCCAACGTGATTGGAATCTATACCTCATCGCAATCATTAGTCTTCCGCCTCGTCGAGAATGACATTTGCGGTATTTAGGAATAGTATGCACATCTTCCCATGTGTATATCGTTGTCCTTGAGTGTACTATGATGACGCTTCTGTGTCCAGCAACGGGAGTTCCCGCGCGTAATGTTTATCATCCGACTGTCGACTCAGCCGGACATCATGGAAGAATGCAATATTCTCCTCACAAATTGTGAAATTTGCATTGACAGCCACTACATGTTGTGGTCGAATACTCCATACTACTACATATTGTATAGATCAGGCATCTGCCGCAAAAGGAGATAATGTTCAATGAATCCAGAAACATCTCTTCCTCTTCCGACCATCACGCACAATGCCCTGACCGTCCTGGAGAGACGATACCTGAAACGGGACCTAGAAGGAAATATCTCGGAAACTCCGACAGATATGTTCAGGCGTGTCGCCGAAGCCATTGCCGGGGCCGATAAAAAATTCGACGGGCAGGCCGACATATCAACACTGGCGGAAGAATTTTATTCCATGATGGTTCGCCTGGAATTTATTCCTAATTCTCCGACACTTATGAATGCCGGACGAGCGCTGGGGCAGTTATCCGCCTGTTTTGTCCTTCCGGTGGGCGATTCCATGGAGGAAATATTCGACGCAGTGAAATATACCGCCCTGATCCACAAATCGGGCGGGGGAACGGGGTTCTCCTTCTCCCGTCTCCGCCCCGCCAATGATGTGGTAATGACCACCTCGGGTATCTCCAGCGGCCCGATTTCATTCATGAAAGTGTTCGACGTTGCTACTGAAACGATCAAGCAGGGGGGAACCCGCCGGGGCGCCAATATGGGCATCCTGCGGGTGGACCATCCTGACATCATGGATTTCATCATGTGCAAGGCCGACCGGAAGCAGTTGAACAATTTCAACCTCTCCGTGGGGCTGACCGAGACATTCATGGAAGCGGTAAAAAACGATGAGGATTACGATCTCATCAATCCCCGGAACGGCGAAACAACGGGGACCCGCAACGCCCGGAAGGTCTTCAGCCGCATCGTCACCCAGGCGTGGGAAAACGGAGAACCGGGCATCGTGTTTCTCGACCGTCTCAACCGAGACAACCCGACTCCCCACGTAGGAATGATCGAATCGACGAATCCCTGTGGGGAACAGCCGCTTATTCCTTATGAATCGTGTAATCTCGGATCAATCAATCTGGCACAGATGGTCGACGACGGCGCCATCGCGTGGCCACGGCTGAAAGACGTCATCCACCGGGCGGTTCATTTCCTCGATAACGTCGTGGAAATAAACAGGTACCCCCTGCCGGAAATCGCCGCAATGACCTTCGGTAACCGAAAAATCGGCCTCGGCGTGATGGGATGGGCGGACATGCTCATACGCCTGGGTATTCCCTACAATACCGAGGAAGCAGTCGCGATGGCCCGGAAGCTGATGAAATTCATTCACGATGAGGGGATCGAGGCGTCGCGGAACCTGGCGCTCACGCGGGGCCCGTTTCCCAATTTCAAAGGCTCCCTGTTCGATCAGCGCGGCGAGCCGCCGATCAGAAACGCCACCGTCACTACCGTTGCCCCCACAGGCACTATTTCGATCATCGCCAATACGTCGTCCGGCGTGGAACCGGTCTTCGCCGTCTCATACGTGCGGCAGGTGATGGATGACGACATTCTCGTTGAAGTCCACCCCCTCTTTGAACAGATCGCCCGGGAAAGGGGATTTTATTCTCCCGATCTGATGCAGCGCATCGCCATGCGCGGCACCATTCAGGACATGGACGACATCCCGGAAGATGTCCGGAGGCTGTTTGTCACCGCTCACGACATCACGCCGGAGTGGCACATCACCATGCAGGCGGCATTTCAGAAATACACCGACAACGCCGTCAGCAAGACGGTCAATTTCCCTCACAGCGCTACCGTGGAAGACGTGGCCACCGTCTATGAACTTGCCTATCAACTCGACTGCAAAGGCGTAACAATCTATCGGGACGGGTCACGGGACAGGCAGGTGCTGTCGACGGGAAAACGTGAACCGGTGTCATCGAGGGCCGCCCTTGATGATGAACGAACGGCGGTCAAACGGGAACGGCCGAAAGTCCTCCAGGGATGGACCTACCAGATGCAGACCGGCTGCGGGCCGCTGTACGTTACCCTCAATGAGAACAGCACGGGCCTCTTCGAACTCTTTACCACCATGGGGAAGGCCGGGGGGTGCGCCGCGTCGCAGAACGAGGCGATTGGACGAATGGTTTCGCTTGCGTGGCGCAGCGGGATTCAGGCACGCCAGGTCATTAAACAGCTCCAGGGTATCTCGTGCCACTCTCCGTCGGGGTTCGGAGAGTCCAAGGTCCTTTCCTGCGCCGACGCCGTCGCCAAGGCGATTCAATCCCATATGGCGGCCAACGGCCATGATACAGTCAACGAACCGATTTCCTTTGTCAAGGGGGCCTGTCCTGACTGCGGTGGGATCGTCGAGCATGAAGGGGGGTGCGTCGTCTGCCGGCTCTGTGGCTACAGTGAGTGCGCCTGATATCGAGAGATTTGCACCATGTCGACGCAAGTCATTTCGATCTTCCCCCTGTTGCTTCGAACCTCCATCCTGTCACTTCGAACGCATGTGAGAAGTCTTGAAGATTCCTCACGCGCCTTCAGCGGTTCGGAATGACACACCAAGACGCACTCCCGGCACGATCATGTCCGGCCGCCTTTCGTCAATGATCTCAGGTTCTTGTTTTATGCGGAGACCTCCCGTTCTTCCCGGTCTCAGTCGAGCCCGTAGTCCTTCCCGTAGGTCTCGGTGACAAAGTCGATGTCCTTATCTCCCCTGCCTGAGAGGTTGACAAGAATCGTTTTCCCCGGATCCAGTTCGGGAG
>JAFGWZ010000209.1 GCA_016936905.1 Deltaproteobacteria bacterium
ACATCCGGGGGAGCAAAAAAAATGATCACCAACGGTTCATCACTTTCTTCCATGACATCCCACCGTTTGAAGACAATATATTTCGCAGGCGCTTTAAACAGCGCCTGTTGCTTCATAACTTCTTTAACAAGTTCCGGCGATTTCTTATACCTTTCTCCCTCAAGTCGTCCCGGAATACCGTACGAAAGGAAGTATTCAAAATCTGGCCGCTGATGCTCCTGGAAACCCAGGTACCGCCTGCCCCCTTCACAACCTATCGTATGAACATCAAAACATCTCGTCTTGCCCTTCCTCACCTGGGCCAGATCTCCGATAATGCACCGGTGTCCCTTCGCGGGTTTCGCCATCCACTTATCTTCTTTTACATCGGTGTAGTAAAATCCGATGGGTAAATCTGCTCCGGGGAAATATTTGTTCCATTTTTTCGTGAAACTATCCCTTAATGCCTTGTCCATACCTATCCTCCGTCGTCGTGCAAATGGGTACCATACCTGAAACACCAGGGCGTCAGCCTCTTGCCGAAAACCCTTCGTGAAATACGACGGTGCCGCGAGGGACTGCTTTTTTAAACGGCAAGGCCAGGAAAACTTCCTGGGGAATGCCGTCATGTATTAAATCCGGGATATTTCTGAAACCGAACCGTTCATAGTAGGCAGGATCGCCCACGAGGACACACCCGTTGCCCCCCATGTCTTTCAGCAGGGACAATCCTGCACGAATGAGTGATTTTCCAACGCCCTGCTTCTGATTTTCCGGCATCACGGAGACAGGGCCGAGGCCATACCAATTCATGCTGCCGTCTGAAATAGTTACCGGGGAAAAGGCCACATGGCCGACCAACTTTCCGTCGATCTCCGCGACCAGCGAAAGAGTCAACATGCCGGCATCGCGGAGCGCGTTTATTATGAATTGTTCGGTCTGATTGCTGATTGGATGATCCCGGAAGGCCGCTATGGTGATGTCCGTGATTGTTTTAATATCCAAGTGTGTTTCACGCCTGACGATTATTCTGATTTCCCTGTCTTTCATCGATGATCTCCTTCAGACCTGGTCCATTTTCTGATTCCGTTTAGAATTCGATCAGATCAAATTCTGTCAATGTCGTGCTTTTTCTTGAGCCCGGCGCATTGACAAGGTGCCAGGCGGTGTATTGCTCGGCATAGAGTGTCCCCGCGGATATCCCGTCAACGGGGACAATAACATTGAAACCGCGCATGGATGCGGCGGTCGCCGTATGAATCACGGCACCTTCCGCCGTCGTTCCGGATATAATGACAGATGTTATCTTTCTCTCCCGTAAAATAGTTTCCAGTTCCGTATTATAAAACTTATCGACGCTCGATTTAACAATGGGTTCATCGGCGGCAGGCGCCACATTGGTAATTATGGTCTCGGGTGTCCCGGCGTTTGTCAGACTGTAGACGACAAAAAGTCCTTGTTTCCTGGCACGATCGAGAAATTTCTTTATATTCGGAACAGACGCGACACATCGCGGCCGCCTTTCGAGGTTGCAGGTCCGCTTCTCTATATCCAGAATCAAAAACGCTGTCGTATGGGGGTCGAGGTTTACTTCTTTCAGTTCAACAGCATCCGGTGTTTTCGCCTTATTCCACAGGTCTACGATCGTTCCGTCGCTTCCGGCGTAACTCTTCACCCCACCGAGCAGGCACACTGCCACGGCAATAACAGCCAGGATGGAAACCATGACAGTGTGTTTAACGGTAACAGTCTTTTTCATGATCGGCTCCTTGCAAAGATCGTTTATACCGGTCAGACAGTTCTTCACAAATCAACCCCTTTGTTTGACCGCAAATCTCCATTATTTCTTTTTATTCTTCTTTATCCTGTCCTTCTGAAGCTTTTTCTTCTCCTGCAATAACCGGGATACGTCCTTCTGTCTTCTCGTGGTTCTTTCTCTTGTCATGATGATTCAGACCATCCATGCAACTTTCATAATGATGAAGCATCGCTAAGATTAGCAAGCTTCTTCCGCTTACCCTTGCAATCGCCACCTTATAAAATACTATTTCTTGTTTTGGTTCAGCCCGCGTATTTCGTATCCCGCATAATCGCAAGCTGCTCGATGGTTTTTTCGGCCACCTTTTTATCTTTAGTAAAAAATCGTTGCAAACGCACGATAAGCTGTCTTTGTTTTTTCTTATCATTAGAATAATATTCATGCATAAGCAATTTTTTGGCCCACTCTAGATTAGATTGCACTTCTTCAGGGATTCGTTCTCCGTCATGACGAACTGCATCCGCCGGGCATATATCATGACACACCCCACATCGTATGCACTCGTCTTCCTTGATAACGGCAATGTTTTCTTCCATCGATATTGCCCCGACGGAACATTCATCGATGCATATTTGGCATCCGGTACACAATTCTTCTTTAATCCATGGCATTGGGGGTTATCTCCTCTTTTACTTGATAATTCCTTACAGCTTACAGCAGGGCTTTATTTCGAGTAATTTTCATAACGTCCGGTATAACAGGGCTAAGATAGGGCCTGTGCAGCGGTTGTTTTTGAAATATAAAAGGGGCTGCGGTCACTTCGCAGCCCCTTCAAAAATCATTTGGTAGCGGGGGCCGGATTCGAACCGACGACCTCTGGGTTATGAGCCCAACGAGCTACCTGACTGCTCCACCCCGCGTCACGTCTGTATTGAAAGAAGATGTATAACCCAACCGATGCGGGATGTCAAGGATATTATCTTTCAAAGGGGCGGAGAAATAATGCATCGTCGTCACTGCACAACATGGTCAGTCTTCAATTTCCGACAGAAGTACTAGCGCCTTCCCGTAATAGGTACGGGCACCGCATCGCAGAAAGAGTGCCTTCGCTTCGTTGAAACACTGTCTCGCCAACTCGGTGTTTCCCCGTGCCCTGTGCAGGGTGCCCATGTCAAGATCTACCTGTGCGGCGATGCCCATGGCGCCAATCCCGCAGGCCACTGCTCTACCCCGCCCGAAGTGCTTTTCCGCCAGCGCATACGCAAAGGGGGCTTTTGTGATCATGAATCTCATATTCCTGATGAGCAGTGACAAGCTGTTGCGCCATCCGCCTGTCGCTATTTCAAGATATATCTTTCCGAGCAGATGCTCCACCGTGGCGTATCGGTAGCTGCTCCCAGCGGCTTTCCATTCCTGCAGGGTCGCTTCGATAGTTGTGATTCCCCTTTGAAGTTCTCCCCGGGCAAGACTGACAATTCCCCGGAGGGCTTCGGCAGAGGTCCCTATAGCCTCAATGCCGAAATCTTCATTAAAGGCGATGACCTTTTCAAACGTTGCTTCCGCTTCTTGCAGTCGCTGGTCTGAAAGATAGCTCATCCCGAGTAAAAGCATGGACAAGCAGGAAATCATCGGGTCGAGGGAAATATCGATCGCCGAATGAAAATTGTCCGCCGCAGTGGGAAAATCGCCCGCCGCATAATGGGAAAGGCCGTCCATGTTGTGCCCCATGGCACGGGACCGGATTTCCCCATGGCGTAACCCGTGTTCGCTAAGGATCCCTCCTATTTCACGGATCCGGGCGCATTCGCCTCTGAAGAAATATGCTAGCCCCAGTCCAACCATACAGAATTGAAAGAAAAGTCGATCCCGTTCAAGGAGGTCGGTGAATTCCCTTGCCCGCGTTCCGAATCGGACGGCATCGTCCAACTGTCCCCGGTCGGCGCATATCTGTGTCAGCCACGCGCAGGCATAAGCGGTAACCCTTCGGTTGCACGCCGCTTCGCCAATGGCCAGAGCCTTTGTCACATAATTGTACGCCTCATCCAGTCGCTCCCGCTGGCGCAGCGACCAGCCGAGCCACCCGTAATACATTCCGACACTTTCCCTGCCGGCGATGGCAACATCCTGTACATGTTCCATGAGACGGTCGATGAGGACTCCGTAATCGCCCCGCTGATTGTACACTACCGCCCACTTGATCAACAGATCAACGAGGAGACACCTGTCTTCATCCGACCGGCCCCGTTTATTCACGAGCAGGGCATAGGCTTCCCGGTAATTCCCGTGGGCTTCGTCAAGAGAATAGCGGTTGAGGTTTTTTTCTCCCGATTTCATGAGATAGTCAACCGCCCGGTCTTCCGAGATCCCCCTTGTAAAGTGATAGGCGAGCGTTTCGTAAGATTCCGATCGCCGTTCCTGAAAGGCATCTTCCATAACCCGTGCGATCGTCTCGTGTATTATACGGCGTTCCGACAAGAGGATGCCGTCGTACACCACCTCCTGCGTCAGGCCGTGTCGGAAGGAATATTCAAGGTCAGGATAGAAGGACTTTGTTAGGATGACATTGAGCCGTTCAAGATCGGCAAGGTACCGGTCGAGGCGGACACCGGCTGCAGTCACCCGCGACAGGATATCGTACCGAAATGTTCGTCCAATGACCGACGCCTCCTGAAGAACACGCTTGACGTCATCGCCAAGACGGTCAATTCTCGCGGCGACTATGCCGCGGATGGTTGTCGGCAACTCCGTTTCATCGATCGGTCCGGACAATCGCCACTCATTCCCATCACAGACGAGTCTGCCCGATTCTATCATCGTATTGATGACTTCCTCGATGTAAAAGGGGTTTCCCTCAACTTTTTCATCGATAAAGTCTCTCAGTTCGTTTGGCACGTTTCCAGGCTGCAGCATTGATTCGATCATGCCCCGGGCTTCAGCCGGCGAAAGGTCCCGGAGCTCTATGTCAAAGAGCCGGATGGATTCTTCCAAACCGGGAAAGAGGTCGAACGACTGTCGATAGACACAGAGAAAGAGGGCCCGGTGTGTGAACGCGGTGAGCACCGACCTGAGAATAGCCACTGATGAGTGATCCGCCCAGTGAAGGTCCTCGAGGTAAAAAACCACCGGCCCCTGGCTGACAACGCCCGCGACGATGGAGTGTACGGCCCGAAGTAGACCTGCCTTCCACCATTCCGGGCTCATGTCACCGACAGACGGATCGCCAATATCGTACAGCCTGGCAATATAGGAAACCACATTATCCCGGCATCCCGGCAGGGCTCCGATAGCCGCCTCAATCCTGCGCAGCGTTTTTTCAGACGATCTGCCTCCATCAACGTGGAGAGTCCTGCTGAGCATGTCGATCATCAGATGATAGGGCATATTCTGAGAATAGGCGTGGGCGTGCGCTTCGAGCCAGCGTATCGATGTCCGGTCGATGGTTCGCTTGAACTCCTCGACGAGCCTGCTCTTTCCCGTTCCGGCCTCCCCACGGACGGTTACGAGGGAACCGCCGCCCGCTTTCAGATCTTCGTAGGCACAGGCAAGGTGCCTCATTTCGCTTTCCCGCCCGACAAGTTCGGCCCGCAGGCCGGTAATGCGGTATACTTTTGACGGTTTTCTTTTAATCGACCGGACTCTGTAAACGGTGATGGGCGCTTCTTTGCCTTTGACCCGCACCGGAGTCAGTGTCTCAAAATCGACGTATCCCCGGCATCGGTGATGCGTAACGCCATCGACGATCACCTCGCCCGGCCCGGCGAGACTGGTGAGACGTGCCGCAACATTGATGGTATCGCCGGTCATGCCGTGTCTGCCCGCGATGATATCCATCTCGTCAGTCACAATAAGGCCCGTCGTGATTCCCGTGTGCATGATGATGGACCGGCCGGTCTTCTGTTCCACCCGGGGGCTGGCCGCCGCGACGGCGCCGTGGATTTCCAGTGCCGTCAGAACGGCCCTGAGCGGATCGTCTTCGTGAGCTCTCGGCACGCCGAAGATGGCCATGACAGCGTCACCGATGTATTTATCGATATAGCCTTCGTATTTTCTCACGACCCGGTAGACATCGGCAAAGATGTGGTTCATCACATCTCTGACTTCCTCCGGATCGAGCAGTTCCGACATGGTGGTGTATCCCGTGAGGTCGGAGAAGAAAACTGTCACGTGTTTGCGTTCACATTCGATGGAAATCTGAGGGTCGGGCGGAGGGGGTAACCCTTCCTCGGCGACCGGTGAAACAGGGAGGGAAACGTCCCGGCATGAATGGTAACGTCCGGCGGTCTCTCCCACGGCGGGGGAATGACGCGCCAACCTGCGTCCGCAGTGGCTGCAGAAATTGGCGCCGCTCTGATTGTTGTGCTGACAGGCGGAACATCGCACCGTTTCGCCCTCCCGAAGTGGACCTCATAACCGTGGCCGGCCCGTGCCTCTGCGATGACAACAACGGGGAAGGTAACAAAAACGGAATGACGAATCCGTGCAGACTTCAGTCACACCCTTTGTTCACCGTATTCGGTGAAAGGGCGCCGTTCGATCAATATTAAAAAAGAAAAACAGCGGCAGCGACAACGGACGTATATCCTTTGTTCTTGACGATCGCCGACTGTGTAATTTCCGTTGTCTTGACTATCTTGCCGCTTATCTTGAATATCTCTTCTTTTTCGTTCCACGCGGCATCGATGTCAAAATCGATACCCAGCGTCGACGCGAGCATGGCGGCGGCAAGGTCTTCCGCGTATTCACCCGACTGTTTCGCCGTCTGGCCGAAGGAATGGTGCTCGCTGATGTATCCGTAGAGGCTCTTGTCAGCGGGGATAGCGCATCCGATCGATGCGGAAATAAGCCGCCTCGGCTCGCTGCTGCAGTTTCTGCTCATAACGACGAAGGTGATGGCCCCGGGCCGCAGCTCTTTCATTCCCTGGTTCCTGGAAACGAGCTTGCACTCCGGAGGAAGGATACTCGACACCTGCACGAGGTTGCACTTTTCTATGCCAGCGTCTCGCAGGGCAAGCTCGAACGAATGCAGTTCTTCCTTATGGGAACCGACACCCTTGGTAAAAAACATTTTTTTAGGAACGAAATCTCTCAATGGTATATCTCCCTCTTCATGGTTGTCGTTGTGAAGTGATGTAGCCCATAATCCGGTAGATCAATTTGGCCGCCGTAAAATCGGGGGCAACCATCCCGGGTATGGGGGCCAGTTCGACCACATCGAACCCCCGTATGGTACAGCTTTCGCTGACTTCCCGCAAGATGCGGGTAACGTCCTTCCAGTAGATACCGCCGGGTTCGGGGGTTCCCACGGCAGGCATGATCGACGGATCAAACACATCGAGATCGATTGAGACATAGACATCATCCGTTAGCCTGCCGCAGATCTCTTTTTCCCATCCATCGTTTTCATGAACAAACTCAGAGGAATAGGATGGAATCCCCTGCTCCTTCATGAACAACGCTTCTTCAACGCTCATGCTCCTGATGCCTACCTGTACAACGGGGCATCGCTCGACAATCCTGCGGCTGACGCAGGCATGGCTGTAAGGCGTACCCTGATAGGCGTCTCTCATGTCGGCGTGGGCGTCGAGGTGAAGCACCGACAGAGACGGGTATTTATCGTTCAGGGCCTGAACGGCCCCAAGAGTGATGCTGTGCTCACCGCCGAGAATCACCGGGATCTTGTCGTATGCGAGGATCTCTGCGACGTTCTTCCGGATCGATTGAATCATCGTAAACGGCCCGTCCGCCTCGACTTCCAGGAACTCAGTAGTGTGAATGCCCTCCCGGTAGGTTTCGACGCCCAGTTCCTCGTCGTAGAGTTCCATCTGGCACGACGCGTCGATAATCGCCGCGGGGCCGTTTCTCGCCCCTGCCTGATAGGTCGTCGTGAGGTCATACGGGACGGGAACCACCACGAACGTGGCCTCGTCGAACGATGAATATTCCCGTGTCATCCCACCGAATATCATGGTACCCCATCCCTTCAAAACATGGGAAATTCTGCTACCACATACGGACGCTTCTGTCCACAGTTTTTATGTCAGTTTGACTGGAGTACCGAGTGATGAAATACTCCATCAACATACTGAATATACGAACACTTATCTTCCCAGTCACCGGAGATTCCAAATGTCCGCTTTCTTCCGCCTACCATGTACTGTTCCAGCACAGGCTGATGACAATGTCCCAGAATAACCGCGTCATATCCCTCCCGAAATTTTGCCATTGAAAACTCCCGCATGGCAGCGGTCAGTCCTTCCGGGGGCTTTGCCAGGTGGTCCTTGCTCATTCTCGAGCTCAGCCGGGCGATTTGCCAGAGCAGGACCGACGGAAGCGCATTCTGCACGAGGTAAAACACCCTGCTTCTCAGGAACCTGCGCAGAAGGAGGTATCGCCTGTTGGACAAATCGATGGTATCGCCGTGAGACACGTATATTTTCCTGCCGTCGAGATCAAGCTCCGCTCCGTCGGGGAATACCCTGATGCCCGAACCTTTGAAAAATTCATCGAGGGAAAAATCATGATTCCCCTCGAAGTAGTTAATGGCGACGCCCCGGTCCCTCAATTCGAAGAGTTTGTCGATCATGCGGCGGAATCCGGGATATACGCTGCCATTATTACAGAACCAGAAATCGAAAAAGTCCCCCAGGATGAACAGCGTGTCCATCGTAGTCTGTTCGACTTCGAACAGCTTGATAATACGGTCATATTGTCTATCTTTGACGCCTTTCAAATGGGCGTCGGATATAAAAAGTGCTTTCATGGCATATCTTAAACACACAGGGTTAAGGAATCAGCGCCGTCTCGTCTTGGGAAGTGGAATCGCCGCCTGCTTCACCGCTACAATCGCTGTGACAGGTATTCGGAATTTTTAAACATGGCGTCAATTTCGTCACCGCTCATTCCCGCGCCGGCGGCAATAAGCCTGGCCCTCTCTCGTGATATCAGGTCTTCCGGCCCGTGACTGTCGGTGTTCAGAACGAGCGAGGCCTTATATTTTCGCGCCAGCGACAGGACATGCCCGTTCGTCAGGCTGTGTCCTTTCCGCGCTGATATTTCGAGGTAAATGGAGTTTTCCGCCGCTCGCTTCGCCTCTTCCTCGGACAGTAATCCCGGGTGGGCCAGAATATCGATAGGCGCGTTGATGGCCGCAATGTTGGTGCCGGGCATAACCGGTTCCACAATGGTTTCTCCGTGAACGACGATAATGGCAGCCCCCGACGACCTCGCAGTGAGCGCCAGATCACGAATATGGTCCGGGTGGACGTGGGTGAGTTCGATTCCCGGAATCGCTCTGATAGCAAAGGCCTCCGATATCTTTTTGCATACCTTCACAATCCGGGGAACGATAAAATCGATATTCGAATGGTCGGCATGGTCAGTAATTGCAATGACGCGACAGCCGGCCACTTCCGCTCGCCGGGCCAGTTCCGTGGGAATCAGAACCCCGTCGCTGAATATTGAATGTGTATGTAGATCTATCACTGCGTCTCTCCTGATATGGTAGGCTTCATCTTTTTCGTCATATTTCAGACGTGTAACAGATTTGAACTGCCAGGTCAACATCGTTCACCCTGTCGACCGATTATAGAACAATTGCAATATCACTGCAGGTAGTATATGGTTGGTCAGTATTGAAACAACAGAGTTCCGGACGTTTCCCCATGGCACGAATTATTGACCGATACATCTTCGGAGAGATTTTCTTCCCCTTCGTCATGAGCCTCTTCATCCTGACGTTTGTCCTGCTCATGGGAAGGATCCTCCAGTTGATGGACCTGATGATCAACAAGGGCGTCGGCCTGGTCGAAACGATGCGGCTTGTCCTGTATCTTATGCCGCCGTTCCTGCTCATTACCATCCCCATTTCCCTCCTCATCGCCATCCTGATCGGTGTCGGCCGCATGTCGGCGGACAATGAGATCACCGCTCTCAAATCGGCGGGGACCAGCCTGTACCGCATCATGACGCCCGTCATGGGAGGAGCGGTCATCGCCGCGGTGATTACCGCCGTCATCGGGCTGTATTTTGTCCCCTACGGCATGACCGCCACGAGCGATCTGCTCTTTGCCATCGCCAGGCAAAAGGCGAGCATCGGCATCAAGGAAAAGGTGTTCAACGACGACTTCAAGGGGCTCGTGCTGTATGCGGATACAATACCGGTCCACGGAGATTATATGGAGGGGCTGTTCATATCTGATACCCGGCTGGCGAAAGACCCGACGACCATCGTGGCGGAAAAAGGATACCTCGTATCAAATCCCGAATCGATGACCGTCACCTTGCGCCTGAAAAACGGCAGTACCCATAGTGTCAATTCGGACCTCACGTCGTACCGGCGCGTCGATTTCAGTTCCTATGATGTCAACCTCGATCTCTCGGGCCCGATCACCAAGGGAGGGATGGATGCCAGGAAGGACACGGAAGAGATGTATCTCGGCGAGTTATTCGAACAGGCGAAGACAACCGACATGGCGCCGTCTTTAAAGAGGGAACTTATCATTGAAATCAACAAGAAGTTCACGATTCCCCTGTCGTGCATAATCTTCGCCATCCTCGGACTCCCTCTCAGCATCGGACAGGTTCGATCGGGGAAGTCGCGGGGATTCACCATCGGGATCCTTGTCATCATGGTATATTACGTCCTGCAGCTCAGCGGCGAAGGCCTCGGAGAGACGGGAAAGATCTCCCCGGTGATCGGCACGTGGGCACCGAATGTGATTCTCGGAATCACCGGCATATGCCTCTTCATAATGGCCGTCAGGGAAAAACCGATCTCCTTCGGGGCCATTACACGGCCGGTGGAGAAAGCAATCATCTCCCTTTTAAGACGGTGGAGAAAACGATCCGGCTAACCGGGCGGGCATGGCGGATTTCACCCCTAATGCCGGCGCCAACCAGTGATGAGAACACGATATCCATGAAAACACTTGACCGCTATGTCATTGGAATGTTTCTAAATATCTTCCTCTTGATTGTCGTCTCCCTCATAGGTCTCTACCTTATCGTGGATTTCTTTGAGCGGATTCGCATGTTCATCAGCAACGATGCCACGGCGAGCCAGATTGTTCTCTATTTTGCATACCAGGTTCCTTTCATTCTATCGTTGATGATTCCCGTGTCTGTCCTGCTGTCGTCGCTGCTCACCTTCGGGATACTTTCGAAAAACAGTGAACTGATCGCCATGAAGGCAAACGGTGTGAGCCTCTATCGGACATCCTATCCGATCATTCTGTTTGCGGCCGTCATCTGTCTCCTGTCGTTTTTCCTGAATGAGTTTGTCACCCCTTTCACGAACCAGCGGGCAAAGTATATAAAGCTCGTGGAGGTACAGAAGAGAGAGCGGGTCGGCGTGTTCAAGCAGAATCAGATATGGTTCAGAGGACAGGACGGCATCTACAATTTCGACATGGTCGATCCCGCGTCTGGTACGCTCACGGGGGTACGGATCAGCTATCTCGACCACTACATGAACCTGACAAAGCGGATCGATGCGGCGAGAGCGGTGTGGGGGAACAGCCGGTGGATATTCTACGACGCGCTTGTGGCAACCTTTGAAACGAACGGACTTCCCGTTCTGCAAAGATCCGATACGCTCGCCGTCGATCTGCCGGAGAAACCTTCCGATTTCACCAGCGCGCAAAAGGATGCCGACGAGATGGGGTATTTTGAATTACGGAATTATATCAAAAAGATCCGGTCCGAGGGGTACGATGCCACACGGTATGTTGCCGACGCTCATGGGAAAATCGCCTTTTCCCTGGTAAGCGTCATCCTCGCCGTCATCGGCATTTCCTTTTCCCTGTCCAAGTCGGAGCGCAGCGGCGGAATTTCTCAGAGCATCGCTATCGGCATTGTTATCGGTTTCTCCTACTGGATTGTTCACGCCTTCGCCCTGTCACTGGGCCGGTCGGGCTCGCTGCAACCTCTCGTCGCCGCGTGGACGGCGAACATGCTGTTCGGGGCCGGGGCGCTGTACCTGTTCATGAAGGTAAGAACATAAAAAGGGCGGATGGGACCGCCTGTCCCATCCGCCCTTTTTATCACAGTTTTCCGCACGTCCGGGGACGGTGCCGCCGGGCAGCTATGTCCCCATTTCCCATGAATTAAGATAGGTTTCCTGTTCCGGCGTCAGCGTATCGATAGCAATGCCCATGGACGCCAGTTTCAACCTCGCGATTTCCTTGTCGATTTCCTCGGGAACGCCATAGACGCGGTTGTCGAGTCCGGCGCCGTTCTTGATCAGATACTCCGATGAAAGCGCCTGGTTGGCAAAGCTCATGTCCATGACGCTTGAGGGATGCCCTTCCGCGGCAGCGAGGTTCACCAGCCTCCCCTCACCGAGAATATAGACATTCCTGCCGTTCTGAAGCCGGTATTCATCGATATGCCCTCTGATCCGCCCGGTATGCTCCGATACTTCCCGCAACCCGGTTATATCGAGTTCCACGTTGAAGTGGCCAGAATTGGCAACGATGGCCCCATCCTTCATGGTGAGGAAATGTTCCTTTCGTATCACGTTGATATTACCCGTGAGGGTGCAGAAAAAGTCTCCTGTTTTCGCCGCTTCGGCGATAGGCATCACCCGGTACCCGTCCATGACCGCCTCGAGTGCCCGGAGCGGATCGACTTCCGTAACGACCACATTCGCTCCCATGCCCGAGGCCCTCATGGCGAGGCCGCGGGAACACCACCCGTACCCGCAGACGACAAACACCGAACCGGCGATCAGCCGGTTGGTCGCCCGGATGATTCCGTCGATGGTGCTCTGGCCTGTACCGTACCGGTTGTCGAACATGTGCTTTGAATGCAAGTCATTTACGTCGATGAGAGGAAATGCGAGGACTCCCTTTTCCGCCATCGCCTTCAATCGGATGACTCCAGTGGTCGTCTCTTCAGTTCCCCCGATGATCCCGCTGATAAGATCCCGCCGGCCGGAATGAATCGTTGAAACCAGGTCGGCACCGTCATCCATCGTAAGGGTCGGTTTCGCGTCGAGGACGGCCTTTATGTGGTTGTAGTAGGTCTCCGTATCCTCGCCGTTGATTGCAAATACCGGGATCTCATAATATTTGACGAGATAAGCGGCAACGTAATCCTGAGTGCTCAGAGGATTGGACGCGCAGAGAAAAACGTCGGCGCCGCCGGCCTTCAATGTCTCCATGAGGCTTGCCGTCTCCGTAGTGACATGCAGGCAGGCACCGAGCCGGTGGCCCTTGAGCGGCTGCTCCTTCGCGAACCTCTCTTTAATGCTGTTCAGTACGGGCATGCTCTTGTTCGCCCATGCCACGCTCTTCCGCCCTTCATCGGCAAGGGCGATATCCTTGATATCATAATCCATTATCAACTCCTGATGTTCCTAAGCCAGACAGATCAACAGTATCCGTTACTCAATTCCCGAATCCCGTTCTCCCTTTACTGTTTTCCAATTCCCAATTCCCAATTACCATTTCCCGAATTCCGTTACACGTTATACGTTTTCCGATATCCGACCCCCTAAACGCCCGCCGCTTTTTTCAGGTCCTTTACCTTATCGGTCTTCTCCCATTGATAGTCATCCATGAACAAGGTCTTGGGAATCTTCCGATAGATTTCGCCGTTGAGCAGGTCGAAACGCTCGATCATTCCTCTCGGCGTGAAATCGAACACCTCTTCAACGATTTCGGCAAGATGCGAGTCCACCATGATTCCCGATCCGAATGTGTTGACATAAACCGACATTGGCCGGGCCACGCCGATGGCGTAGGCGAGTTGAACGGAACATTTTTTCGCCAGTCCCGCCGCGACGACATTCTTGGCCGCATACCGCGCTCCAAACGCGGCAGAACAATCAACCTTTTCCGGGGATTTGTTCACCACGGCCCCGCCGCCGAGCTGGGCGCCGGGATAGGCACCGTAAAACTGGCACACCAGTTTCCGTCCCGTCACGCCGGAATCGGCGGCGCTGCACGAGTTGACGGCCTGCCATTCGCCGGTGGGGTTGAAGAGAAATTCCGTTTTGTCGTCCACCCATTCACCGAGGCATTCGAAGGCCTGGATCTTGGCAATCTCTTCGATCTCTTCCCTGCTGTGGCCGCCGATATGACGGTAATCAATGGCGTTCGACATGAGGACTTTCGTAACCCGCAGGGGTTTCATGTTGTCATCGTAATCCACCGTCACCTGTCCCTTGCCGTCGGGAGCGAAGATGGGGTTTCTCGATTCCTCGAATGCCCTCATCATCCTGTTGACGAGAACAAAGGGAAGAGGAAGGAGCTCCGGCGTTTCGTCGATGGCGTAGCCATACATGATGCCCTGGTCGCCGGCACCGATTTCCTTGTATTTCCCCATGTCGGCCCGGGTTCCAATGTTGATATCGGGAGACTGGGGAATGATGGCATTAAAGATTCCCATGGAATTTCCGTTCAGACCCACCGCGGAGTCGTTGTAGCCCAGTGAAAGGACGGTGCGCCGGACGGAATTTTCAATGTCCACATAGATCCGTGTCGCTACTTCTCCTCCGACGATACAGAACCCTTTGCCGAGGAATACCTCGAGGCCGCAGTGCGGCATCGTATCGATCGTCATACCGACCTTAAGCTCGCCATCAAGGATCTCGGCGATAATATTCGCCGTGATCGAGTCTGCCACAACGTCGGGATGCCCTACTTTAACTCCTTCAGATGTTATCTGCATAGTTTCTCTCCTTTTGCGACGGTGAGGCGCCCCTCCCATCATTAAGTAGTAGTTATATCTATTTTTGTTTTTTTTGTTTGTGTTTGTTGTCCGACGGCGTGACGATACCACCGGACATGATAAGCGTGAAGGCCTCTTCCACCGTCATGGTCAGGTTGATCACTTCGCTCTCGGGAATCATGATATAAAAGCCCGACGTGGGGTTCGGCGTGGTCGGCACGAACAGGTTCAGCATCACGTCTTCCGTCTTTGCCTGGACTTCGCCCTTCGACAGCCCGGTCACAAAGGCGACGGAATACAACCCTTTGCGGGGATACTCTATCAAGACGACCCGTCTGAAGCTCTGGCTTTTATCAGAAAAAATCGTCTCCGCCAGTTTTTTCAGTGCGATATAGATGCCGCTGACAAAGGGGATCTTCCCGAGAATCCATTCTCCGAGATCCACTGCCTTTTTCCCGATGTAGCTCTTGACGATGAGGCCGACGATAAAAATCAGAATCAAGGTAAAGATGACACCGAGTCCCGGTATGTGAAACGGCAGAAGCTGATCGGGGTGATATCGGGGCGGTATTACCTTCAGGAGATTATCCATCATCCGTATCATCAGGTAGATGATATAGGAGGTAAGCCCCACCGGGATAATGGCGATAATCCCCGTCAGAAATATATTCTTTATCGCTTTTTTCATTGCAGTCACGTCGACGACATGATCGTCTCACCCAAATCGAGAGTAAACCTAGCAAAAAGGAACCAGATATTCAACACAATTTAAAAGGGGGCGGGGAATGACATTCCCGCCCCCTTGATGAACACGCAGATGGCAGTGCAATCTACCGTATGGAGTTATTTTCATCGACAAACACGCACGTCGCCGTCCAGTCACGGGCCTCGCTGTCATCGACGTTAACGTAACTGGCGATAATGACAAGGTCTCCCCTCGAACCCTTCCGGGCCGCCGCCCCGTTAAGGCCGATCACTCCGGAACCCCGTGCTCCCTTTATGACGTAAGTGGAAAACCTCTCGCCATTTGAAACATTGTAGATATTCACCTTTTCATAGGGAATCAGATCGGCGGCTTCCATGAGCGCTTCATCGATGGTAATGCTTCCTTCATAATCGAGGTGAGCCTCCGTCAATGTCGCACGATGTATTTTCGATTTTAACATGTATCGTTGCATGGCCATTCATTCCTTAAACGCGAAGAGGCGCACCGTCTCTTCACGCCTTCTTTTTATAATTCCAGGGAATCACCGAAAACATAATTATCGATGAGCCTCGGCAGGCCGACACGGACCGCCAGGGCGACGACGGATTCCCTGTCGAGAGTTTCAACATCGTTCATCGTGAGCGTATCGCAGATCTTGATGTAATCTATCGCCGTATGAGGGTACCCTTCAATGAGCGCTCTCATTTCATCGATGATGGTGGCGGCATTCCGCTCGCCGCCCTCATAGAGCTCCTTTGCCCGCTTGAGAGACCGGCTGAGACTCAGGGCGGACTCCCTTTCATCCTGTTTCAGGTAGGTATTACGGGAACTCATGGCGAGCCCGTCCGACTCACGCACGGTTGCCAGCCCAAGAACTTCCAGGTCCATGTTGAGATCCGCCACCATCCGTTTGATGGTCACATACTGCTGGAAGTCTTTCTTTCCAAACACGGTGAGATGGGGCTTGGTGATATTGAACAGTTTCGCACAGACCGTGGTCACACCCTGGAAATGCCCCGGCCTAGACAGTCCGCAGAGGTTGTTGGTGACTCCTTCAACATTCACATAGGTCTGATAATTGTCGGGATACATCTCCTGGTTCGACGGATAGAAGATAACATCGACTCCTTCATTCATCGCCAATTTTTCATCCCTCACAAAGTCCCGGGGATATTTATCGAGGTCTTCGGAAGGACCGAACTGCGTCGGATTTACATAGATGCTGATGATCAGGCAATCACTCCGCTTTCGCCCTTCCTTCATGAGGCTGAGGTGCCCCTCGTGGAGATACCCCATTGTGGGAACCAGGGCGATTCTTTTCCCTTCCATCCTCACCGATTCTGAAAACGCCTGCATCTCTCTGACTGTTTCGATGACCCTCATGTGGCTACCTCACAAACAAAAAAAGCCTCACCACCGGAGAGGGGGGGAGGCTTTACTTCCAGAGTCTTTCGCTGCAACTCCCGTCCCAGTCTCTTCTGGAGATCCAGGCGGTTTTGCCGGACGGATACCAGAAAACAATCTCGCTGTCAAGGTTTTTGTATCGAGGAGATAACGTTACTCAGCCGTCCGAACTCTTCCACAGTGAGCGTTTCCGCTCTCCTCCCACCATCTATCTCGGCCTCGTGAAAAACCGATGATGTCTCCCGGCCGTATCCGCGAGACAATAGTCTGGAATCCTTGAGATTATTCGCAAGTGTCTTCCGCCGCATGGAAAACGCCGTTTTCACCAATCGAAAGAACTGCTCTTCGTCTTTCAGCTCCACCGCCGGGCGGTCCCGAACGACGAACCTGAGAACAGCCGACTCGACTTTCGGGCTCGGATGAAAACAGCTCGCCGGCACGATCATGACCCGTGACGCCCGGGTATACATCGATGTAATGACCGACAGCAGGCTATATTCCTTCGTCCCCGGAATGGCGGTGATACGTTCGGCAACTTCACGCTGAAACATGAGGACCATTGACGATATGACCTTACGGAAATCGATAAGACGGAAGAGTATCTGCGATGATATATTGTAGGGAATGTTGCCGATGACGGTTATCTTCGCCTTCGATCCGCTCCCGACTTCAAATTTCGAAGCGGCCTGCGATACATCGTAGGTGAGGATATCCTGCTGCATGATCTTCACATTGCTCCTGTGGGCAAGTTCGTCGTTGAGGACGCTGAGCAACATCCGGTCGATCTCAAGGGCAACTACCTTCGCGGCACGGTCGGCAATCATGCCGGTCATAAAGCCGATTCCGGCTCCGATCTCAAGCACCGTCTCACGCCCTGTCAGCTCGGCCGATTCGACAATCTTCTCTATGATATTCGGGTCGATGAGAAAGGATTGCCCCCGTCCCTTATAGGGCCGGATACGGTATTTCTTAAGGATACCAACGGGAGAGGTCATTTTTTGTGCTTTTCCCTTATGGCAATGACTGCCCTGTAGGTAATGAAATAGGCCGGAATGGCAAAGAACGGTGCCATCAGGAAGCCGCCGATGAGAAGCGGGTAGCCGACACACCAGCCCGTCTTCATTATCGTGTAGATCGAATAATCGGTGAAAACAATCTGGGGAAGGTTAGTGCCGATCAACAGTTTTCCCAGGCTGTACTGGGCAACATAGAAAAAAGGAATGGTAACGGGATTCATAACGAGCCATGAACCGAGATATGCCGTGGTGAAATTCTGCCCGAGGAAAAATGTGCAGATTATGATGAGAATCGTTTGGAAGGGTATGGTCGGCGTCACACCGACGTAGACCCCGATGGCCATACTCATGGCGATTCTTTCCGGCTCCGCCTTAAGGCTGATGAAATGGTCATAAATATACCTGAGCCGTCTTCTCGGATTCATGAGATGGCCGTCATCTCCAGAGGCCATCGGGAGACCGCATTTACATCGTATGAATCTCTCCGTCCCCGTTTTAACAGATGTTCGCCGACTGCGGCGATCATGGCCGCGTTGTCTGTACAGAGAACCGGCGGTGGTATATGAACGGTAACCCCTTCTTCACCGGCCCGTTCGCGAAACCGGGCCCGCAGCCTGCCGTTTGCCGCAACGCCTCCGGAGACAACAATCCTGTCCATCGAGGTTTCCTTGGCGGCTTTGATGGTCTTTTCCACAAGAACGTCCACGATCGCTTCCTGATAGCTTGCCACAACGTGGGAAAGTTCTTCGCCGTCCACCTTGTCATTTCTCTTTTTTATATAGTTGAGCAGCGACGTCTTGACGCCGCTGAAACTGAAATCGGCGCTGTCTTTCATCGGCCGGGGAAACTGCACGTAGGACGGGTTGCCCTGCCGGGCGAGGCGATCGATGACGACTCCTCCCGGGTACCCCAGATCGAGCATCTTCGCAGCCTTGTCGAATGCCTCTCCCGCGGCATCGTCCCTTGTCTGCCCAATTACGGCGACGTTTCCAAACCCCTCCATTCGATAGAGGCTGGTGTGCCCCCCCGAAACGACGAGAGCTATGAAGGGAAAGGCGGGCCTGTCGTCGGTAAGAAAGATCGAAGCGATATGCCCCTCAAGATGGTTTACGCCGACAAACGGCAGGTTTTTCGCCATCGCTATCGATTTGGCCACGGAAAGGCCGACAAGGAGCGATCCGATGAGTCCCGGCCCCCTGGTAACGGCAATCCCCTCTATATCATCGAGAGAGACTGCCGCGTCATCGAGCGCCTGGATGATCACCGGTATAACGGCCTCTATATGCTTGCGTGACGCTATCTCCGGAACGACGCCGCCATACTCGCGATGCACATCGATCTGGGAAGCGATGGCGTTGGAGAGCATTTTTTCTCCGTCCCGCACCACCGCGGCGGCGGTTTCGTCACAGGATGATTCTATACCGAGCACCAGCATGGGTCTGCCCCGATTATATTTTATTCTCCACAAAGGTGGGAAAAAGGTATATAAGAAACGGCACTGTTTGTAAACAAGAAATACGTCCCGGCATCAACAGGGAGCGAGGGGCAACAGATGGAAATTAAGACCGATTTTCTCGTCATCGGCAGCGGTATCGCCGGATTCTGTTTCGCCATCAAGGCGGCACGGCACGGCACGGTCGCCATCGTAACGAAGAAAGAACAGATAGAATCGAGCACCAATTATGCCCAGGGCGGCATTGCCGCCGTCACGGGTGAGAAAGACAGTTTCGAATCCCACATCAACGATACGCTCACCACCGGCGCTGGACTGTCCAACGAAGAGGTCGTTCGGTTCGTCGTCACCGAGGGTCCTGACAGGATCAGGGAACTCATTGAATGGGGCGTCGAGTTTTCCCGAACGGAAATCAATCGGTCCTCCGTATTCGACCTGGGAAGAGAGGGGGGCCACAGCCACCGTCGTGTCCTTCATGCCAAGGATATAACGGGACGTGAGATAGAACGGGCGCTCATCGAAACAGCGGCATCGGAAAAAAATGTCACTATCTATGAAAATCATTTCGCCATCAACCTCATTCTCGAGTCAAAGATCACTGGGGTGGACCAGGACAACGACCGGTGCGTGGGAGCCTACGTCTTCGACGTGGACAACAACATAGTTCATACTTTCACGGCTTCATTCATCATGCTCGCCACCGGAGGGGCCGGCAAGGTCTATCTGATCACCACCAATCCCGACATCGCCACCGGCGACGGCGTCGCCATGGCCTACCGGGCGGGTGCCCGGATAGCCAACCTGGAATTTATCCAGTTCCACCCCACGTGCCTCTATCACCCCGAGGCAAAATCGTTTCTCATCAGTGAAGCGGTGAGAGGCGAAGGGGGCGTTCTGAAACTCAAAAACGGCCGGGAGTTCATGGACAACTATCACGCCATGAAAAGCCTGGCACCCCGTGACGTGGTCGCCCAGGCGATCGATATGGAATTGAAGAAATCCGGCGACGAGTATGTCCTCCTCGACATAACCCACAAGGGAAAAGACTTTCTCACGAAGAGGTTTCCCACCATCTACGAGCAGTGCCTGGAATTCGGGATCGATATGTCCAGGGACATGATTCCCGTTGTCCCGGCCGCCCATTATATCTGCGGAGGCGTCGCCGTCAACGCCCTGGGAGAGACGAGCATCGATCGCCTTCTTGCCTGCGGCGAAGTGGCCTGCACCGGCCTTCACGGCGCGAACCGCCTCGCCAGCAATTCTCTGCTTGAGGCGGTGGTGTTCGCCCATCGGTCATTCAACCGTGTCGCGGAGCTTCTGCCCCATATCAAAGATAAACCCCTCACGATACCGCCATGGGACCCCAAGGGCGCCACGGAAAGCGATGAATCGGTCGTGGTTTCCCATAACTGGGACGAGGTGCGATCATCCATGTGGAACTACGTGGGTATCGTACGGACGGACAAGCGGCTGGAACGGGCGAGGCGGAGAATCGAAATGATCACCCAGGAAATCATGGAATATTACTGGAATTTCAAGATCACCCGTGATCTTCTGGAACTTCGCAACATCGCCACGGTGGCAAAACTGATCATCGAATGTGCCCAGCAGCGGAAGGAAAGCCGGGGGCTCCATTATAACCTTGACTATCCCCGGCGGAACGATGCCGAGTGGCTGCGGAACACGATAATCCAAAAGAAGCTGACGTAACGGTCAGCCGGCGCCGCCCCACGACAGCTCGACTTTACCGAGCACACCGGTAAAGACGAGCGTTGCCTTCTGGTCTTCGAAGAGCGGTGACATAAGAGGGAACGTGAGGCTGTAGAACTTCCCGTAATATTTTTTCACGTAGGGGAATAATGTCTCGACGACGGGAGTTACATCCTCAATCTCCCGTATTTCCACAGGATAGCGTTTCTCTCCCGTCCCATCGGTTATAAATACCTTCCATATCGAATTTGAACGGGCAAAGTCGTTCGAGTCCTTTTCGGGAGTGTAGGCGTAGAAGAAGAATTCCGTAAAATCCCCTCCCCGGCCGCCGACCGCTTCTATCTTCTGCCGTGTCTCCTCGGCGGTCAGGCCGTATATCCGTGAGTACTCGTCGAGGTACGATCTATCGAACTCTCCGCTTTTATATGTCGCCGTAATATGAGCACGGGTTTCAAACTGTGAATAGACGGTCCGGTCCCGGGTCCATTTTTCCAGACAGTCGAGATATGCTTTCGAGACGGCCCCGTCCTTCGCTATATCCGCATATTCTTTAACCTGACTACAGCCGGGAAAGATCGTCAAGAGAATCAATAAAACTACCCACGGTCGTATCTTCATCATCCCCTCCAAAGACTCTGACAAATATGTAACTCACGTGCTTCAGGAAATTTTCCACATTAAACGTTTCATCGAGGTCCTCCGGTTTCAGGAAGGACATAACCTCGCCGTCATCGAGGAGAAGATTCTTGAACTCGATCCCTTCCTGCCACGACTCCATGGCATTCCGCTGGACGATCGCATAGGCGTTCTCCCGGGTAATTCCCTTCTCTATGAGCTTGAGGAGCACCATCTGGGAAAAGACCAGGCCTTTTGTCATATTGAGATTCGCCATCATTCTCTCCGGATAGACGGTGAGATTTTCCATCATCCCTGCGAATCTGTTCAGCATGAAGTCCAGCAGAATCGTTGCGTCCGGCCCGATGACCCGCTCCACCGACGAATGGCTGATATCCCGCTCGTGCCACAGAGAAACATTTTCAAAGGCAGCGATAGCGTACGACCTCATGAGACGGGCGAGACCGGTGAGATTTTCCGACAGGACGGGATTCCGCTTGTGAGGCATTGCCGACGATCCCTTCTGGCCGGGTGCGAAAAATTCTTCCGCTTCCCGCACCTCGCTTCGCTGCAGATGCCGGATCTCCGTCGCGAACTTTTCAATGGACGACCCTATGATGGCAAGGGTGGAAAAGAATTCGGCATGCCGGTCCCGCTGGACGATCTGCGTCGAAACGGGGGCGGGCTTCAGGCCCAGCCTGCCGCACACATATTCCTCAATCATGGGATCGATAAATGAAAAGGTTCCCACGGCGCCGGCGATCTTCCCGTAGCTGATCATCTCTTTCGCCCGCGTCAGCCGTTCATGATTCCTCTCCATTTCCTGGTACCAGAGGGCCATCTTGAGGCCGAAGGTTATCGGCTCGGCATGTATTCCATGGGACCTGCCGATCATGAGTGTATTTTTATGGGCAAAGGCCTTTTCCCGGAGGATGATGAGAACCCGCTCGATATCCCGGATCAGAATCTCCGCGGCGTCTCTCAGGAGAAGAGCGTAGGATGTGTCAAGAACATCGGACGACGTAAGCCCCATATGAATGAAACGGGAATCTTCGCCGACATTCTCGGCCACTGACGTCAGAAATGCAATGACATCATGTTTTGTCGTCTTTTCAATTTCCTCTATCCGGGCCACGTTGAATCTCGCCCGGTCGCTGATTATCTGAAACGATTCCATGGGAATTTTCCCGGTATTTGCCAGGGCTTCGCAGACGACAAGCTCCACGTCGAGCCACTTCTGATAGATGTTCTCGGGTCGCCAGATCGACGCCATTTCTTCTCTTGAATACCGTGGAATCACTCTTATTCTCCTGATATGGTTTTATTTTTACGCCTAGTAATAGTATGTGTCCACCAGTGAGTCAAGTACTTTTACACCGTCACTGAAATGTGGGGGTTTCATGGAATCATTATCGCCGGAGGTGACGGGATTCTCACTCTTCTGCTTTCACCGTTTCGCCTGAATGGAATTCTCCCCCGAAAAAATAATGTCAATTGAAGCTCCCCGCAACGAGTTGCGGGGAATCTCCGATTGCCAAGGAAAATGTTTATTTATATTCGCTCGCTAACCCCGCCGCAAG
>JAFGWZ010000210.1 GCA_016936905.1 Deltaproteobacteria bacterium
AAGTCCGATCTCTGCGTTACGCTGCATCTCTCGTCACTGCGGCGTACCATAAGTACGCCTCATTCCTCGAGATTTGCAAGCCTTGATCTCGGCCTTTTTACAAAGCCGTCTGAATTTGGATTTTTACGAGACCATCAATCTTAAATATTCGTAAGGGAGCAGCGTCGTGTCCAGTGAAATCTCGGATCATGACAATAACGGCACGGGTCCCCGTGAATTCTGCGGTGTATTCGGGATCTTCGGAGACGTAAAAGCGGCGGAAAAGACCTACCTCGGCCTCTATGCGCTCCAGCACCGTGGGCAGGAAAGTGCGGGCATTGCCGCGTCGAACGGCCGCGGGATAACGATGCACAAAGGGATGGGGCTCGTCTGGTCGGTTTTTTCAGATCCCGACATCATGCCGCGGCTGGCGGGACGCGCGGCGATCGGCCACAATCGCTATTCGACGACCGGATCGTCGGGCATTGTCAATGCCCAGCCTATCCTGGTCCAGTTCAAGGCGGGACAGCTGGCGGCGGCCCACAACGGCAATCTTGTTAACGCCCGGGAACTGCGAAAAATCATGGAGAGGAAAGGGTCGATCTTTCAGACGACCTCGGATAGTGAAATCGTGCTTCACCTGATAGCAAGATCGGAAAAACGGTCTATCGATGAAATGATCATCGAGTCGCTGCAACGCCTGGAAGGGGCGTACTGCTTCTTATTTCTCACGCCGTCCAAACTGATCGCAGCCCGTGATCCCCACGGTTTCAGGCCGCTCTGTCTCGGGAAAGCGGGAGAAGCGATAGTCGTTGCGTCCGAGTCATGCGCCCTCGATATTATCGGCGCCGAGTATGTTCGGGACATCGATCCGGGGGAGGTTATCACCATCGGCGAAGAGGGGATAACATCGCGGTACCTGCCGGAGGCGCGGCGAAAGGCGCTGTGTGTCTTCGAGTATATTTACTTTTCACGGCCGGACAGCATAATATTTCATGAAAAGGTTGACAAGACCCGCCGGCAGTTCGGTAAACGGCTGGCGAAGGAATCTCCCTGCGACGCCGACATCGTGATCGCCATTCCCGACTCGGCGAATACGGCGGCGCTCGGATACGCCCAGGAATCAGGGCTCCGATTCGAAATCGGCCTTATCAGGAATCATTACGTGGGGCGAAGTTTTATCGTACCCCATCAAAAAAAGCGCGATCGGGATGTGAAGGTCAAATTTAATCCGGTGACAGGTGTGCTGAGGGGTAAACGGGTTGTGGTCGTCGAAGATTCGATTGTTCGGGGTACAACGCTCAAACAACTGGTGCAGCTGATTCGGGACGCCGGGGCCGCGAAAGTTCATGTCAAGGTGAGTTCGCCGCCTGTTACATCGCCCTGTTTCTATGGGATCGATATAGCGACAAGGGGTGAGTTGATCGGTTCGTCACATACGGTGGACGAGATCAGGAAATATATTGAAGCCGATTCACTGGCATATCTATCCGTTGAGGGGATGCTCGACGCGGTCCCCGACGGAAGCATTCACTGCACCGCCTGTTTTACCGGGGATTATCCCACGTCGATTCCCGTCGACTTCAGGAAGGAAGAATTTTCTGATGGAGCGGCAGAAGTGTTACACGACAGGTAAGCGGGAAGGATGAAGGACGCGATGAAGGAAACGGCGATACTTGTTTTGGAAGACGGCACATGCTTCACCGGTGTGCCTTTTGGCGCGAAGGGAGAGCGTTACGGCGAGATCGTTTTCAATACGGGATTGACGGGGTACCAGGAAGTTCTTTCAGATCCGTCATATCAGGGCCAGATGGTCACCATGACCTATCCCCTGATCGGCAACTATGGCATTAATGAAAATGACATGGAGTCGCGGGGGCTGTGGCTTGCGGGATTCGTCGTCAAGGAAGCATGCCGAGAACCGAGCAACTGGCGGTCGACGAACGATATCGACTCGTTTCTCAGGGATCACAACGTTGTCGGAATCGAGGGGGTGGATACACGGGCGTTGACGAAGCATATCAGGGAATCGGGGGCCATGAGGGCGGTCATATCGACGGAGGATCTTGACCTTCGCTCGCTCGTTGAGAAGGTACGTTCGTCTCCAGACCTCATCGGGCGGGATCTGGTCCGGGAGGTTACCTGTGACCGGCCGTATACCGCGCATTCCTCAACGGGGCCGCGGGTCGTTGTTCTCGATTTCGGTGTGAAAACAAGCATTATCCGGCAGCTCTGCCACGCGGGATGTGCAGTCACGGTTATGCCGGCTTCGTCGTCCGTCGATGAAATACTGTGGTTTGATCCCGATGGAGTGCTGCTCTCGAACGGGCCGGGCGATCCCGCGGCGGTGACCTATGCCGTTGATACGATACGTGCCTTGATTGGTCTGGAAACAATGCCCCTTTTCGGCATCTGTCTCGGTCATCAGCTTCTCGGACTGGCCCTCGGCGGCGACACATTTAAACTGAAGTTCGGCCACCATGGGGGAAATCATCCGGTGAAAGATATGAAAACGGGGAAAATAGACATTACCGTGCAGAATCATGGATTCTGCGTCACCATCGATTCCCTGGCGAAAGACTCCATTGAGGTTACCCACACGAACCTGAATGACGGGACGCTGGAAGGGATGCGCCACACGACATTGCCGCTGTTTTCGGTCCAGTTCCATCCCGAGGCGGGTCCCGGGCCTCATGACGGGAGGTATCTTTTCGGCCGTTTTATCGATGTAATGAAAAAATACTCTCGAAGAGGATAGCTCATGAAAGAAGTAGTCGCTGTTATTGATTTTGGCTCTCAATATGCCCAACTGATCGCGCGGCGTGTCAGGGAACTTGGCGTGTACTCGGAGATAGTACATCACATGATTTCCAGAGATGAACTGGCAGCCCTGAATCCCGCGGCGCTGATATTGTCGGGGGGCCCCGCGTCCGTTCTCGATAAGGACCATCCCGGTCTTGACGAGCGTATCCTTGATCTTGGCATTCCAATATTCGGCATTTGTTATGGCATGCAACTCCTCGGCCTGGCCATGGGAGGGAAGGTCGAGAAAGGGAGAAGTGGGGAATACGGTCCCGCGCGGATGGAAGTGGTTGGCACGTCGTCGATATTCAGCGGGCTGGACAGGATTCTTGATGTCTGGATGAGTCATGGCGACCATGTGATAGAGGTCCCTGATGGATTCAGGGTGGTGGCGAAAACGGTGACCTGTACCGTCGCCGCCATGGGGAATAAGGAGCGAAAGATTTACGCCGTCCAGTTTCATCCTGAAGTCGTTCATACGCCGAAGGGCATCGATATCCTTCGCAACTTTCTCTATCGTGTCACCGGGTGTAAAGGCGGCTGGAACATGAGCACCTTCATAGACGAATCGGTGGCGCGAATTCGAGCGCAGGTAGGTGATTCCGGGGTCATCTGCGCACTTTCGGGTGGAGTCGACTCGGCGGTTGTCGCGGCACTGATAGACCGGGCGATCGGCGGGCAGATGAAAGCGGTATTTGTCGATAACGGTCTGCTCCGGGCGAATGAGGTCGACGAGATACGAACCATTTTCAAAGATAGTTACCCGTTGAACGTGAGGGTCGTCGACGCGAAGAAAGAATTTCTCGACGCACTGAAGGGTGTTGTCGATCCCGAGGAAAAACGGAAAAAGATAGGAGAAACA
>JAFGWZ010000211.1 GCA_016936905.1 Deltaproteobacteria bacterium
GGTTGATAGTTCCGGATGTCCCCTGGACAGCGATGGTGACGGCGTTTACGATTACCTGGACAAGTGCCCGGGTACGCCGAAGGGAGTAGAAGTCGATACTTCAGGATGTCCCCTGGACAGCGATTGTGACGGTGTATACGACTACATGGACGATTGTCCCGGTACACCAATTGGAGCCAGGGTGGATGAGAGAGGGTGCTGGGTACTCAAGGGTGTTCAGTTCGATATCGGAAAGTCAACGATTAAAAGTGAGTCGTATCCGATACTTGACGCGGTCGTCGAAGTCCTGAAAAAAAATCCCCTGTTGAGTATAGAAATCCAGGGACATACCGACAACACGGGTTCAGCAGAGTTCAATCAGAAATTGTCTCATAGCCGCGCAAATGCCGTGATGGAATATTTTGCTTCGAAGGGAATCGACAGGTACCGTCTTTCCGCCAAGGGCTTCGGCATGGGAAAACCGATCGCCCCGAACACAACGGCCGAAGGCCGCGCAAAAAACAGGCGGGTTGAATTAAAACCTGTTCAGTAGTCGACTGGAAACGTGATGATGCAGGGCTGTATCAGTAAACTGGAAGGAACTGACGGGAAATGACGTGGCCTTCAATAGGCGATCACCCATTGTTTGATTGTAAAGATACGGGCTGTTGCTTACAGTAACGTGTAGCGTGGGCAACAACCCGGAGAAAAACGTTCGATGAACAGCCGGGCCTGGCAGTTTGTATGAAAAGCTGTATTTGGAGGGTGCTTTCCAGTTTATTCTTGACAGGGCTTCGTTTCTTTTCTTATATGTTGCGGTACGATGTTAATCGTGAGCGTCACCGCAAAGGAGGGGGCAATGGCGTTATTGAAATCAGGGGCAATTCCCATCGGCAGAATGCTGTTTATTCCAAAGGATGGCGGCATTTCAAAGGACGATCTTGAAATCGAATCGAGCGGACAGTATGAAGTGAGTGAAATGGCCGACCGCATCGTGATAAAAAATGCTGAATGCTGCAGAGCGATAATGGTCAAGGTGCGGACAAAGGAATAGCGATCGCACGATTACTGATACCACATTGTCTTACCGTTTCGGTCCGGCAGGGGGCACGTGTTTCAAAACACTTGCGGAGGCTGTTTTGTCTCTCGAGGGCGTACGTTGGTGAGGAGAACGACATGAAAGAAAAAATAAAAATGCCTATTTCGTTTCACGGCAACTTTATCGTTTCCATTACGGAAGGGGACGACGAAAAGCGGGGACGATGCCAGAAACTGTTCATTAAAGCACTGCCGGGAGATCGTTCGGGACAATCGGGCGGCGGTGACGTTGCCCCCAGATATCGAATCACCTATTTCGATTTCGGCTGCCGCTATCTCGTTGACGGAGAATTAGTGGAAAACGAGGAAGGTCATGTGAGTTTTCAGGCAGCCGGCAAGGTTTACACATTTTCACCGGCGCCTGTGCGGTAATCGGGATTCGGAAATCGTAAAATGGATATCGTAAATCGGAAAACGGCAATTGGGAATTAGAAAATGGAAATTGGAAAATAGGAAATAGGAACTGGGAATTAGTAATTGGGAAATGGAAAATCGGAGAACGTATAACGGAATTCGTAATTCGGCAACCGTAAACTGTAAGCCGGATAACGTGAAACCTTAAACTTGAAACGTGAAACTTGAACCCTGCTTTTGCCTTTTGCCTTTCGCCTAGAGCCCGATGTTACTCGCCGTTGGCCTCGTTTCTCCTGACATCTGCATTGTCTTCCCTTTGCATTGCTCCATGAGGCACGTAAGAGGGATGGAGTGATATGGAGTCAATCGGTCTGTGCATAGGGGCCTCCCGTCTTCAAATGGTCGATTGTGCCGTTGATCGGAGCGGCAATCTGTCAATATCGCATTCTTCTGTAACGGCCCATCAGGGGGATCCCCGTACCGCCATCCTCGACGCCCTCGGTAAACGGCAAAGGGACGGTCAGCCCATCCCCATCGCCGTTACCGGCAGAAAATTCAAAAATTATCTCAATCTCACATCGATTTCCGAACCGGAGGCTATCGAGACCGCCCTGTCGTATGTCTGCGATGATGGCATGCCTGTGAATGCAGTTGTCAGCGCCGGGGGTGAGACCTTCATGGTCTATCGGCTTGACGGGAGCAGAAAGATCACATCGGTCCAGACAGGCAACAAATGTGCGTCGGGGACGGGGGAGTTCTTTCTCCAGCAGATTCGACGGATGGGGATGTCGCTGGAGGAGGCGGTGACATGTGCCAGAGAAGAAGATCCTTATACGGTATCCGGCCGCTGCAGTGTCTTCTGTAAGAGCGACTGTACCCATGCGACCAACAAGGGGATAGGGCGAGGACGGGTAGCGGCGGGTCTCTGTCGGATGATGTCGACGAAGATAGTTGAGTTAATCGGCACCATCCCCCGGAAAAACATCATGCTCATTGGAGGGTGTGCGCAGAATACGGTCATGGTTGAGTCCCTGAGAAAAGAAATAGACAATCTTATCATTCCCCGAGAGGCTCCATATTTCGAAGCCCTGGGATGTGCGCTGTGGGCACTGCAAAATGATACCAGGGTCTTCCATTGCGAGGAAGACATATTCAGGAAGGACCGAAACACTTTTTTTGTCCGACAGCCTCTGTCCGAGTTTCACGATATGGTGGAGTTCAAGAAGGCCGACCGGGGACGTGCGAAAAGCGGAGATCGTTGTATTGTCGGCCTCGATGTCGGTTCGACGACAACAAAGGCCATCCTGATGAGGGTGGTCGACGCCGCCGTGCTCGCCTCGGTGTATCTTCGCACTGAAGGCAATCCGGTAAGGGCGTCGAGATCCTGTTATGCCGGTCTGTGTGATCACCTGGGGCTGCTGTTGGACGAGATCACCATAATTGCCATGGGAGTTACCGGTTCGGGTCGTCAGATTGCAGGTCTCCATGCTATGACAAGCGGGATAATCAATGAGATTATTGCTCATGCGGCAGGAGCGCTCCATTATGATCGGGACGTGGACACCATCTTTGAGATCGGCGGACAGGACGCGAAATATACCTACCTGACCAACGGTGTCCCGTCAGACTATGCAATGAACGAGGCATGCAGTGCCGGAACAGGTTCATTCCTTGAGGAAGCGGCATGGGAAACCCTGGGTATACCGATGGAAGACATCGCAGATATCGCCGTCGGTGCCGTTGCACCCCCCGACTTCAATGATCAGTGTGCCGCGTTTATCAGCAGTGACATAAAAAGCGCGTATCATGACGGTATGGGAACGGCAGATATCATTGCCGGACTGGTTTATTCCATCTGCATGAACTATAACAACCGGGTCAAAGGAAACAAACCGGTGGGGAAAAGAATATTCATGCAGGGAGGCGTGTGCTATAACCGGGCTGTTCCTCTGGCTATGGCGGCATTGACGGGAAAACATATTGTCGTCCCGCCCGATCCGGGGCTGATCGGTGCCTTTGGAGTTGCCTTGGAGGTCAAACAACGGATCGAACGTGGACTGATGAAGGAACAGTCTTTTTCACTTCATGAACTGCGGGATCGCGAGCTGGCATACGGGAAATCGTTTATATGCAGGGGAGGGCAAGAAAAGTGCGACCGGAAGTGTGAAATTACCAGGGTCAAAATCGGCGACAACAGCTACCCCTTCGGCGATGCCTGCAACCGATGGTATAACATACGCACCAGTGCCGATATTTCAGCGGCGGACCGCAACGTAGTGTCCCATTACGAAAACCAGGTGTTTTGGAGCCATCTTCCCATGTCGGCTCAAAGTGACGAACAACCGTCCGCGCCGTCGGTGGGAATCAATAAATCCTTTCTGGTTAATACCTATTTCCCGCTGTATTACCATTTCTTCTCACGCCTGGGATTGCGAGTTATACTCCCTGACAGTATGCAGCAGGAAGGTTTGGACCGTAAATGCGCCGCCTTCTGCTATCCCGGAGAAATCGCCCACGGATATTTTTCTGATCTTCTGGAGAAAAAGCCGGATTATCTGTTTCTGCCTCATTTCAAGGGAGATTTTGTCGAGGGGGCCAGTACGAATACGGTAACCTGCCCCCTGTCACAGGGTGAGCCGTTTTATCTTGCCGCGGCATTTAAGGATCACCCCGCGTTCGCAACATGCAGGAATGGGAAGCGAATACTGTCTTCAACCATCGATTTTTCTCCCGGTCTCGATGCCGCCGAAGATGAGTTCATGTCCCTTGCCGCGTCCGTGGGGGTAGGGCGCAAGAGAGCCCGTCGGGCGTTTGAGGAGGCCGTGGAAATACAGCGGGATGTTTTTAATACCATGCACCGGAAGGGCATGGAGGTCCTTGCTGACCTTGAGAAACACCGGGAAGACAGCGCCATCGTTCTGTTCGGACGCTCTTATAATGCTTTTGTGGCGGAGGCGAATAAAGGCATTCCCAACAAGTTTGCCTCACGAAACATGACGGTCATCCCGTTTCATTACCTTCCCGCTGCAGAAGAACAGGGCAGCGACACGATGTACTGGTCGGCAGGGCGGCGGATCCTGCAGGCTGCCCGGTTTGTGAAACAACATCCCCAGCTTTTCGGATGTTACATTACGAATTTTTCATGCGGTCCCGATTCATTTATAGTTGGGTATTTCCGTGATATCATGGGCACAAAACCGTCGTTGACGCTGGAGCTGGACAGTCACGTGGCCGATGCGGGGCTGGAGACGAGAATTGAAGCGTTCAATGATATTATTGCCCGGTATCGCGAAATCCGAAAGTCTCCCAATCCTTCCGAAACCATACACCCCTATCTTCCTGCCGACGTTCGAAATAATAATGGACGGCCGATATTCATCGATTCACGGGGGGTGGAAGTTTCGTTTTTCGATCCCCGTGTTCATCTGGTCTTTCCCTCCATGGGACGCTTTATCTCCGAGGCCGGCTCCGCAGCTTTTCGAAGTATTGGAATGCGTTCAACAACCCTTGCCCCCGCCGACGAACAGGCATTGAAGCTCGGGAAGGGGCACACGTCCTGCAAGGAATGCCTTCCCCTGCAGATAACCGTCGGAAGCCTGCTTAAATATCTTGGAGAACGGGAAGATGCTGGTGAAAAACTGATATATTTCATGCCCACGGCGTCCGGCCCCTGCCGCTACGGACAGTATCGTGTTTACCTGAAGGATCTTATAAAACGATTGCGAATACCCGATGTGGCCCTGTTTTCGTCCAGTGCGGAAAACAGTTATGCCGATATCTCAGATCAGGACTTAACGGCGAAGCTCTGGATGGGGGTTGTTGCCGGTGATATATTCGAAGAAATACACGCTACCTTGCTTGCCACTGCCGTCCATGTCCCTTCAGCATGCGATACTCTGGAACTCGAGTGGAAAAGGGTTCTCAGGATGCTGGAGATGAACATGGAGAGAGAAGATATGGCAGGGATACTCGAGTCGGTGGCGAAGCAGCTGGCAACCATAGAGGTAAAGCGGCCGCTTCGGGAAACACCGGTTGTTCTCCTGACAGGAGAAATTTTTGTCCGCCATGACGGAATATCCCGGCAGTACATCGTGGAAGAACTTGCCCGCAGAGGATTCGCTACCAAGGTTTCGACGTTGGCCGAATGGATTTACTATACCGAATGGTGTGTCCGAAACAAGGTGGCGACCGGCATCTCCACTTTCAGGGATCGGATTTCTCTCTATTTGAGAAAACGGTTTATGAAGCGATATGAACGGGTATTCCGAACGATTCTCGCACAATCGGGTCTCTGCGGCGGAGGAGTGGAAGATGTGAATCACCTTGTCCGGCACACACAACATCTGATACATCCAGGATTTGTCGGGGAAGCAATCCTGACGATCGGGGCGGGGATTAACGAAGCCTTGGATCATTACTGCGGTGTCATCGCTATCGGTCCATTCGGGTGCATGCCCAACCGCGTTGCAGAGGCGATATTGACAAGGGAAATGACCATGGAAGGAAAGCTGGCGACGGGTTATGTTACCGAAAGAGTAAGTCGTCTTACCGATATCGTTCGTGATATTCCATTTCTTGCCATTGAAAGTGACGGCAATCGTTTCCCCCCGATCATTGAGGCAAAGATGGAAGCGTTTTTCCTGCAGGCGGGACGGGTGCATCAGGCAATGGACCGCGCATCTCGATGATGATACCCATGAGGCAATTTATATTTGACCAATGCCTGCGTTCATGGTTATTAATATCCACTTGCAATTTCTATCGGTGTGACCGGTTCTGATTGATTTGATGAAAAGGAGGATTCGTCGTGGAGAAAAAAATAATAATTTACGGTAAGGCGGGTTGACCTTACACCGAGCAAGCCAGGTCGGCTTACGGTGATGAGGCGGTGTATGTAGATGTCATGCAGGACAGGTCACGAATCGGAGAACTGCTTCAGTACTCCGGCGGCGCCCGAAAGGTTCCTGTCATTGTTGTCGGCGATACTGTGAAGATCGGATACGGCGGTACGTGAGGCGTGTAACGGACGGCAGGATGCCGGCGGAAATCATCACAGCCCTTCCTATTTCCCCCCTTGAAATTATCCGATTATTGGCTTATGTTCACGGAGCATTATTTCGTATGCCAATAATTAATGGGTTCCAGTAATTCCCGCTATCGTCATGTGATAATGCCTTTTGCATATCCAGGCAATCACACCGTGCTTCTATTGCGAGATGTGGAGGTTGTATGAAGACGTTGTTTTATCCTCGGAGTGTCATGGTTGTCGGTGTCTCGAACGCCCCTGTTAATCTGGGGAAATCCATCGTCCAGAATCTTGACCGCTTCAAATTTCAGGGTCCCGTGTACTGCGTTGGAAAAGACGGGGGATACCTGGGAGATAGAATTATTTATCGGACGATCGACGATGTCGATGCGGTACCCGATCTGGCTGTTTTTTTGATTCCCGCCCGCTACATTCCCGAGGCAATTGATACGTGCGGGCGGAAAGGAACACGGTATGCCGTGATCGAAACGGCGGGCTTTACCGAATATGGCGACGACGGACGGGACCTCGAACGGCAGCTGTGTCAGGCGGCCCGAAAATGGAACATGCGCTTTGTCGGCCCCAATTGCATCAGCATTATCAATCTTGAAAATGGACTCGTCCTTCCTTTTGTTCCCTTTAATCCGGAGGGTACAAAACAGGGGCACATATCACTTGCTGCCCAGAGCGGCGGCGTTATCGTCGATGCCGTCCGGCTCCTGTCATTGGAGAATCTCGGGTTCAACAAGCTCATCAGTATGGGAAACAAGCTGGATCTTAACGAAAATAATTTTCTCGAGTTTCTCATTTCAGATCCCGGTTCTCATGTCATCGGGCTGTACCTTGAAAATATCGTCGATGGCCGGCGGTTGATGAACGGCGCGTACCAGAGTGACAAACCCATCATCGTCCTGAAGGGGAACATTGCCGATTCGAGCAGGGAGATTGCCCAGTTTCATACAGCCGCCCTTGCGGGAGACGATGCGGTGGCTGACGGGGCGTTCAGGCAGGCCGGGATTATACGTGTCAGCAGTATGCAGGAGATGATTGATAACTTCAAGATTTTCTCACTGCCGCCCATGAGGGGTCCACGGCTCGGATTACTCTGCCGTTCTGGTGGCCAGGGCGTTATGCTGGCCGATGCCGTCTACCGACATGGTCTCAGCCTTTCTCAGTTCTCTGATGACTTTTTTGCATTCGTTACGAAAGAAGTTCGGGCAGGCGTCATTCGGCTTACCAATCCCCTCGATCTGGGAGACATTTTCAATCTCCAGACACACATTGAGATAATGGAAAAAGCCCTTCAGGAAAAGGACGTGGACGGCCTGGTTTTCAGCCATGCCTATGTAACCGATGCCGAGGTCGAGGCGTCGAAAAAACTCATCGTGGCTGCCCGAAACCTCTCACTGACCTATGGTAAACCGGTTGTCGTGACCATCATACCGAGAAAAAAGGAATGGTTTTCAATGAAAGAGGCCGCTGATTTTCCCGTTTACAGCGAGGCGGATTGCGCCATTCGTGCTGTGAGCAATTCATTTTGCCATTTTACCAACCGGTCTCTCCCCGGCTGGTCCGGGAAAAAAATTCCTCTTCGCGAAAAAACCGAAAACGACGGTGCCCGACTTTCAGCGCGGCTCCTTGGGTCGGGAGAAGCATATGATCTCCTTGCTTCGGCAGGACTGCCCGTGGCCGACTATCGAATTGTCGGGGACGCGGAAGAGGGAGTGAAGGCGGCGGGAGAAATCGGCTATCCCGTTGCCGCCAAGGTTGCCGTGCCTGCCATTCTCCATAAGACGGAGGAACAGGGGGTAAAACTCAATATCGCCGATCCTAAGGAACTGAAAAGGGTGATCGACGATATGAGCGGGGACGAATTTATGATACAGAAGATGGCTGCCCCTGGACGGGAGGTCATTATCGGTGGAAGACGGGACAATGAATTTGGACCGGTGATCCTCTTCGGTATGGGAGGCATCTTTGTGGAAGTGATGAAAGACGTGGCGATCCGTGTCGCCCCCATCGACAACGATGACGCCGAGCGAATGATTGCCGATACAGAGAGCCGCCGTCTTCTCGACGGCATCAGGGGACAGGCACCCGCGGATATGCCGGCGCTGAAATGGTGCCTGGTTACGATCTCCAGGCTGCTGTTCGATCATCCTGAGATTGTAAATCTCGACATCAATCCGATGATCGTCGGTGATGACCGCATGGGGTGTGTTATCGTAGATGCGAAAATCGAGGTGATCGAGGTGCCGCAGGATTAAAAAAACCAGGAATCCGGACCTGAAATGCGTCCGGAACCCCGGTTTCTGTTTAGAGGCTGTTGAAAAACGCCCATCTGCTGCGTTCCCCTCAGCCTTCGTCCCTGCGACGTACTATCAAGTACGCCTCGCTCCTCAGGCTTTCGGGAGCCTTGCATCTGGACATTTTTGAACAGCCTCATGGTTGTGGGTCTTTTTTAAGCGGCCTCCTCATTGTGGGAAGCGTTAATAATCGTAATCTCCCATGTCCGGCATGGCCGGTGTAGATTCTTTCTTTTTCGGTTTCTCGGCGATCGTGGCTTCCGTTGTCAGGAGGAGCGACGATACCGATGCGGCGTTCTGAAGCGCCGTTCGAACGACCTTGGTGGGATCGATGATTCCCCGTTTCAAGAGGTTGGCGTATTCACCGGTATCTGCGTCGAAACCGTAGTCGTCCTTTTTCGATTTTACCTTTTCGGCGACAATCGAACCGAGGTATCCGCCGTTGTCGGCGATCTGCCGGATCGGCTCTTCAACGGCCCGTTTGATGATGTTCAGCCCATACTGTTCATCGGCGGGTGCTTTCGCTTTATCAAGGGCCTTTATCGTCCGCAGCAGGGCGACTCCGCCGCCGGGAACCACGCCCTCTTCGACGGCCGCCCTGGTGGCGTTCAACGCGTCTTCGACACGGGCCTTTTTCTCTTTCAGCTCGATTTCCGTCGCAGCCCCCACTCTAATGACGGCAACGCCGCCGACCAGCTTGGCAAGGCGTTCCTGAAGCTTTTCCCTGTCGTAATCCGAGGTGGTTACCTCCATCTGGCTTCGTATCTCTCGAACGCGGCCATCAAGGTCGGCCTTGCTCCCGCCACCTTCGACAACTGTCGTATTTTCTTTACTGATATGAACCTTCTTTGCGGTGCCCAGGTCATCCACGTTCAGATTTTCCAGTTTGATGCCCAGGTCTTCCGATACAACCTGGCCTCCTGTCAGGATGGCAATGTCCTGGAGCATGGCCTTCCGCCTTTCACCGAAACCGGGGGCTTTGACGGCGGCAACCCGGAGAGTGCCCCGCATCTTGTTGACAACGAGTGTTGCCAGCGCCTCGCCTTCCACATCTTCCGCAATGATCACCAGCGGTTTACCCGATCGTGCGACCTGTTCAAGGAGCGGCACCATATCTTTCATCGTACTGAGTTTCTTCTCGTTGAGCAGGACATAGGCGTTTTCATACGAGGCTTCCATCTTGTCTGTGTCAGTTACGAAGTAAGGCGATATGTATCCCCGGTCAAACTGCATGCCCTCAACGATATCCATGGTTGTTTCCATGCCCTTTGCATCTTCGACGGTAATGACCCCTTCCAGTCCGACCTTTTCCATCGCTTCGGAAATTATGGTTCCAATGGTCCGATCGTTGTTGGCTGAGATAGTTCCCACCTGGGCGATTTCTCTCTTATCCTTGATGGGACGGGATATCTTTTTCAATTCATCGATAACTATATTGACCGCTTTTTCTATTCCTCTCTTGAGGGACATGGGATTCATTCCAGCCGCTACCAGCTTGGACCCCTCGCGGTAGATGGCCTGTGCCAGCAGCGTGGCCGTGGTGGTGCCGTCACCGGCGATATCCGATGTCTTCGACGCCACTTCTTTCACCATCTGGGCGCCCATATTTTCGAATTTGTCTTCCAGTTCGATTTCCTTTGCGACGGTGACACCGTCTTTTGTTATGTTCGGAGCGCCCCATGATCGTTCAAGGACAACGTTCCGCCCTTTCGGCCCCAATGTTACCTTCACGGCGTTTGCCAGGGTATCGACACCCTTCATGATCCTGCTCCGGGCGGCTACATCATATTTGATTTCTTTTGCTGCCATGATTCTTTTCTCCCCCTTTATTCAATGATGCAGAGAATATCGTCTTCCCTCATCATGAGATGTTCAACACCCTTGATCTTGACTTCCGTTCCCGCGTATCGCTGAAACAGGACACGGTCTCCAGCCTTAACATCCGGAGAAATACGCCTGCCGTCTTTATCGATCCTGCCGGGACCGACGGCGACAATCTCTCCCTGATAGGGTTTCTCCTTGGCCGTGTCGGGGATGATGATGCCCCCTGATGTCTTTGCCTCGCTTTCAACCCTCAAGACAAGAACTTGATCATGTAACGGTTTAAGCTTCATCTCTTCATACCTCCCTTTATTCTATAAAAAATACCTCTGTAGTATAAGGTTTCCAGAATCGGTACTATGATAAATAATTACCTGGTATTGTGGGATATCTATGGAACGTTGAATTGAACAGCGAGCGCATTCCCCGCTGCTTGCGGCGGGGTTAGCGAGCGAATATAAATAAACATTTTCCTTGGCAATCGGA
>JAFGWZ010000212.1 GCA_016936905.1 Deltaproteobacteria bacterium
AGTTTCTCCGGATTGGGGCCGCCCGCCTGGGCCATGTCGGCCCGGCCGCCTCCCTTCCCTCCGACGATGGGCACGATTTCTTTCACGATGGCACCGGCGTTGTACTTGTCGACAAGATCCTTGGTTACCATGCAGAGGAGCATCGCCTTATCGCCCACTTTGCTGCCGAGCAGGATGATTCCCGACTTCAATTTGTCTCTCACCTTGTCACCGAAATCCCGGAGGGTTTTCACGTCGGGTGCGTCAACCTGCGTCGCCAGGATCTTTACGCCTTTCACCTCTTTTGCCTTATCGATGAGATCGGCGGAATCCCGGGCCGCGAGTTTCCCCTTCAGCGCATCCATCTCCTTTTCCATTTCCTTCTGATGCTGAAGCAGTTTTTCGACCCGTTCCGAAAGTTCCATCGGGTGGGCCCGTAAGAGCGATGCCGTCTTTTTCAGTTCTTTTTCCACCGACTGGAAATATTTTATTGCCGCCAGTCCCGTAACGGCTTCAATTCTTCTCACGCCGGCGGCTACCGAAGATTCACTGACAACCTTGAGCGCTCCGATATCTCCGGTCCTGAGAACGTGCGTGCCGCCGCAGAGTTCCTTGCTGAAGTCGCCCATGGCAACAAGCCTCACGTCATCGCCGTACTTCTCGTCGAAAACGGCGGTAGCGCCCGTCTTCATCGCTTCCTCTTTCGGCAGGATGGTTGTCGTAACGGGGAGATTCTGCTTGATATAATTGTTGGCGATCTGTTCAACCCTTTCCATCTCATCATCTTCGATCTTTGAAAAATGTGTGAAGTCGAACCGGAGCCGCTCCGGATTGACGAGCGAGCCCGACTGTTTGATATGATCTCCCAGGACCTGCTTCAATGCCGCCTGGAGCACGTGGGTTCCCGAGTGATGGGCTTCCGTGGCCCGCCGCGCCTGCGCATCCACCTTCAGCGTGACGATGTCGCCCACCGCCAGCCGTCCTTTTTTCAGTTTACCGATATGGGTGAACAGGTCATCGAGGGGTTTCTGCGTATCCCAGACATCGAAAAGCGCCGAGTCCGATTCGATGACTCCCACATCACCGATCTGGCCTCCGACTTCTCCATAGAACGGCGTGACGCCCACAAAGATCTCACCGTTCTCGCCTTCCGACAGTTCGTCCACCTCTTTGTCGCTTTTCAAAATGGCCGTGACCGTTGAGACCGCCTCGGTAATCCCTTCGTACCCGGCGAATTCGTTTGAAATCCCCCGGGTTGACAGTTTCAGATAGACATCTGATATCTCTTCTTCGCCGCTTCCTTTCCACGATTCCCGGGCTTTTTCACGCTGGGCCTCCATGGCCTTCTCGAAGCCTTCCATATCGACGGTCATATCGTTGATCCGTACAGCGTCAGCCGTCAGGTCCGTGGGAAATCCGAATGTATCGTACAGTTTGAAGACAACGTCACCGGGGACAATTGTTTCGCCACGCGCCTTGAGCGCCGCGACTTCCTCGTTCAGTATCTTCAGTCCCGAATCGAGGGTCGCCATGAAACGCTGTTCCTCGTTGACGACCACCTTTGTCACATATGATTCTTTATCGAGAAGATCAGGATAGGCGTCCTTCATCTCGCTGATGACGACGGGAACGATATCAGTCAGAAAGGGCTTATCCATTCCGAGAAGTTTCCCATGACGGGCGGCCCGCCGCAGGATGCGCCTGAGGACATACCCTCGGCCCTCGTTGCTGGGGAGAACACCGTCACTGATCAGGAAGGTGATGGCCCTGCTGTGATCGGCGATTGCCCTGATCGACACGTCATTCTCTTCGCTGTCTCTGTATGCCTTCCCCGTCAGTTCTTCTATTTTTCGTATGATTGGGGTGAAGAGGTCGCAGTCGTAGTTGCTCTGCACTCCCTGCATGACCGCGGCGAGGCGTTCAAGCCCCATTCCCGTATCGATATTCGGCTTGGGAAGCGGCGTCAGTGTTCCCGATACATCACGGTCAAACTGGGTGAAAACGAGGTTCCACAGCTCGAGATGACGGTCGCATTCGCACTCGACGCTGCAGTCGGGCCTGCCGCATCCCACACCGGGGCCCTGGTCGTAGAGTATCTCCGAGCAGGGGCCGCAGGGACCTGTTTCTCCCATCATCCAGAAATTGTCCTTTTCATCCATCCGGACAATCCGGTCCGGGGAAACACCCATCTTTGTGTTCCAGATTTCAAAGGCCTCGTCATCATCCTTGTAGATGGTAATGTACAACTTGTCTTTCGGGAGGCCCATTACGTCAGTGAGAAACTCCCATCCCCACTTGATCGCTTCATTCTTGAAATAATCGCCGAATGAAAAATTGCCGAGCATCTCAAAAAAGGTATGGTGACGGGCGGTAAATCCCACGTTCTCCAGGTCGTTATGCTTCCCCCCCGCCCTGACACACTTCTGCGAGGATGCCGCTCTCGTGTACCCCCGGTCCTCGAGCCCGAGAAAAAGGTTCTTAAACTGGACCATCCCCGAATTGGTGAACAAGAGAGTGGGGTCCTCCTTTGGGATCAACCCCGAGCTCGCAATAATCGCGTGGCCTCGCTCCCTGAAGTATTCTAAAAATTTCTTTCGTATTTCACTCGCCGTCATCACCATCTTCCTCCTTTAGTTTCCCCAACGATTCAAAGATCAACCCCGTGGGGAATCCCCTCCCCCTGAGGTTTTGCATGATTCTTCTTTTTTCTTTTAAAACATCGGAATTTATATCAGATGATCGCTTTTTGCCATACTTTTTTTCGATCAGGCGTTCAATCGCCGCCCCTTCGTCGCATTCTTTCCTTGCCTCGACGATCGCATGTTCAATCACTTCGTCCGGAATTCCCTTTTCTCTGAGGCTGATCCTGATCCGCCGATCACCCCATAAACGGTTGACGGCAAGGTTTCGGGCCCACCCCCGGGCGAACGATTCATCATCGAGGTACGAAAGTTCCCTGAGCCTTTCAACGACCTGGTCGATGACGGGGGGAGGGACCCCCCGGTCTTTGAGCATGGATCTCAATTCGTGACAGCTTCTCGACCTGATGGTCAGGAGCCGGAAGGCTTTGCGGATGGACTTCTCGTATGCACCGTCATCCCCCATTATCAGTCCTCGCTGACAACCTCCCGTTTCAGATTGAACTTATCCCGGACCTCCCCTTCGATCTGTTTCAGGAGTTCGGGATTTTCCATCAGGAAGGCTTTCGTATTGTCCCGTCCCTGCCCGAGCCGGTCTCCTTTGTATGAATACCACGCGCCGCTTTTCTCGACTATTCCCGCATTGGCGGACAGGTCGATAATATCGAAGACTTTCGATATGCCTTCTCCGAAGATGATGTCGAACTCCGCCTCTCTGAAGGGGGGCGCCACCTTATTCTTGACGACCTTTACCTTCGTCCTGTTGCCGATGACATCCTGGCCGTGCTTGATCGTTCCCACCTTTCTGATGTCGATCCGCATGGACGCATAGAACTTGAGGGCATTGCCGCCGGTGGTTGTTTCGGGATTACCGAAGAATACGCCGATCTTCATCCTCACCTGGTTGATGAAGATAACCGTCGTATGGGACTTGCTGATCGCTCCGGTCAGCTTTCTCAGCGCCTGGGACATGAGCCGTGCCTGGAGCCCCATCTGTGCATCCCCCATATCTCCTTCTAGCTCCGATTTGGGAACGAGCGCGGCGACGGAATCGATGACGAGCACATCCAGGGCCCCGCTTCTTACGAGCACTTCCGCGATTTCAAGCGCCTGCTCCCCCGTGTCGGGCTGAGATATGAGAAGGGAATCCGTATCGACGCCGATCCTGGACGCGTAGTGGACATCGAGGGCATGCTCCGCGTCGATAAACGCGGCGAGACCATTCCGCTTCTGGGCCTCGGCGACGATATGAAGCGCCAGGGTGGTTTTCCCTCCAGATTCGGGGCCATAGATCTCGACCACCCTTCCCCTGGGAACGCCGCCCACGCCGAGGGCTATATCGAGGCTGAGCGATCCGGTGGGAATGATCGGAACATCAGGAATGACTTCCTCTCCCCCGAGCCGCATTATCGATCCTTTACCGAACTGCCTCTCGATCTGCGTCATCGCCAGTTCAACCGCTTTTTCCTTATCAACATTGGATGCCATTATCACCCTCCTTCATTTTTTACGAATCATCACCAACTCTCGGCATTCACACTCTTCACATAAATGCCCCTTCCGTCTACTGCGCATCATCGGGGCTCACCATCCCCCATTATCCGAATTGCGTTTTCCGATTTACTAATTTCCATTTTCCGATTTTCGTTTTCCGATTTCCGAATTCCCATTTACCAATTTCTATTTCCCAATTCCCAATTCCGTATCACGGTTTCAGTTATCCGTTTTCCGATTTCCGAATTCCCATTTCCCAATTTCTAATTCCCAATTTCTATTTCCCAATTCCCAATTCCCAATTTCTAATTCCCATTCACCGTCGCCCCAAAGGGAAAATAGGCAAGTTCGGTATAGACCGCTCCGCCGGGCTTCAGCTCACTCCGGAAGAGGGTGAGCCCATGAGCGGTAAACTCCCCTGTTGTGTATGTGTTTTCCCGCGTGACCGCCTCGGAAAGGCCCATGATCATCCCCCTCGACGATTTGGCTCTCCCCACGGTGAGGTGGGGACTGAATCTTCGTTTTTCCCTTCTGTATCCCAGGGGTTCCAATCCCGCCTCAATCTCCCGCTGAAGGGTCACCAGCCGTTCAATATCCCCGGTCATCCCCAGCCAGAGAACCCGGGGCCGCTCCATATTGGGAAACGCCCCGACGACATCGGTGTTCAATGTCATGGGAGCGGCCTGCTGTGCCCTTCCTTCGATCACTTCCGATATCCCGGGAATATCATCCTCCCGGATGTCGCCGAAAAACTTCAGTGTCAGGTGAATTCCTTCCGGCCTGACCCATCGTACCCCTTCAAGAAGAAATTTCAGCTTCTGTTGAAGCGCCACAATGTGCTCTTTCACCTCATCAGGAAGATCTATTGCCAGAAACACCCGCATCGGTTTTTCTCCTGTCATCGCACCTGCTCCTCCATGATAAATCTCCTGAGAATCTCAAGAGCCCATTGAGCCGTTATCTCCTTGACTCTCCTCCGGTCCCACCGGAAATGAAATTTCCGGCAGGCATGTTCCCGTTCACCTGCAACGGCAATGTACACCGTTCCCACCGGCTTCGCTTCCGATCCCCCGGTCGGCCCGGCGATACCGGTGGTCGCGAGCCCGATGTCGGTTTTTGCCAGTTTCCTCACACCCCGGGCCATGAATACCGCCGTCTCCTCACTGACCGCTCCGTGCTGTTCGAGCGTTTCAGAAGGGACTCCCAGCAGTTCCACCTTTGAGGCGTTGCTGTACGTAACGACTCCC
>JAFGWZ010000213.1 GCA_016936905.1 Deltaproteobacteria bacterium
TCTCTCGCCTCCCGGGAATCGTACAGCGCCCGGTTCAATTCCTCCGTCCGTTCCTCCACCATCCGCTCCAGGTTCTCCGAATACTCCCGGATCTGTTCCTCGGCACGCTTGCGTTCGGTGATGTCCCTGGCGATACTCAAAATCATTTGTCTCCCTCGGTATGTAACAAGGCTGGAACAAACCTCTACGGGAAAGGTTCTTCCATCTTTGGCCGTATGGGTTGTCTCAAAAATCTGCAACGTATCCGACAGCATCGCCTGGGCGAGTGTTTTAATATCATCCTCTGCAAGCGAGGAATCGATGCCGTGAAGACCAATGTCAAGCAGCTCTTCCTTCGAATAGCCTAACAATGTAACGGCGGTATTGTTTACATCGATAATGGTTCCGTCAAAGTCGATGACCCACACCGTCTCTTTCATCCCGTTGATCAATGCCCTGTATTGTTCTTCGCTTTCCCTGAGTGCCTCCTCCGCCTGTCTGATGGCCGTAATGTCCACGATAGCGCCTCTGAACCCCACCGGCCGGCCGTCATAGCAAATGACACGTGAGATGACAATGGCGGGAAAGGTCGTACCATCCAACCTCATTAAAGTATATTCAACTCCTCCGACCTGCTCACCCGCCAGAAGCCTCTGAATGTTGCTCTTCGTTCTTTCAACTTCTTCTGGTGGAAGCAGCCTCCACACACTGATACCATTCTTCAGATCCTCTTCCGTTCCTCTGAAAACTTCATAAATGGCGAGGTTAGCGGAAGTAATAGTGCCTTCCAGATCCATCTCATAGACCGGGATAGGCAGAAAATCATAGAGGTCGCGGTACTTCTTCTCGCTCTCCCGAATCGCCTCCTCCGCCTCCTTACGGTCGGTGATGTCGCGGAATATTCCCACGAGATAGTTTGTTCCCCAAAAGGTCAGGGGGTATGACCCTATATCGGCATAGAAGATGGACCCATCTTTTCTCAATACCGGTATTTCGCTGGCAATAATTTTTTCCCTCTTAAACTGTTTTTCGAATGTATCAATTACAAGAGAGATATCCTTCTGCAGGTGGATATCATGGAGGGCAAGGCCCGCTATTTCTTCTTTCGTATACCCCAGCATGGAACATATGGCCCTGTTTCCCTCAATAAATTTCTTGGTTACATGATCAGCGATCAGAATCCCGTCGCTGGCCTCATCAAAAAGAGTCCTGAATTTCTCCTCGCTCTCCTTAAGCGCCTCCTCCATCCGCTTGCGGTCCGTGACATCGTCGTAGATCGCCACGACTTCTCCCGACGGCAGTCTTAAGACATAATTATCACGCCATCCGACAATTCGATCATCATGATACATGGTCGCGGGAAACTTTTCCGGACTTCCCGTTCTCCATACCCGCCGGAACACCTCAAAGAGCCCGAAGTCCCGGACGCCCGGAAAGACTTCCGTAACCCGCCGTCCGATAAGGCCTTCCCTCTTAAGTCCCTCCGCGGACTCTCCCGCCCGGTTGAAATCCCTGAAAATGAAATCCTCTCCCCCATCAACGGCCTCATAGATGGCCACGCAACTGCTCATATTCTCAAAAAGTTCTCTGAACCGGTACTCGCTCTCCCGTAGTGTATCCTCCGTGTTTTTACGGTCGGTGATGTCCATGATGTTGCCCACGACACGCACAACCGCGCCGTCCTCGACAACGGGATTCCCGATGGTGCGTATCCAGAGACGGTTTCCCCGTGCGGTGGTGAAGGGGACATCCAGGTCGTAGGGCACGCCTTCCTTCACGGCGCGGCGGAACACCTCTTCGATCACGCGGCTGCCTTCCGGCCCGTAGCACTTCAGGCTGGCAGCCACATGATCGATGGAGGGATCGACGGGGATCTCGTGGATCCTGTAGACTTCATCGGTCCATACCATCTTCCCGGTGCGCACATCGTATTCCCAGCCGCCCACCCTGGTGAGTTCCTGGGTTTTCTTCAAAAGCCGCTCGCTCGTCCGAAGTTTTTCCGCCGTTTCCCGGTGCCGCTCTATTTCCTGATTCAATCCTCGCGTTCGCACCCTCACCATGACGGCCGAAATGACCAGGACAGTGGCGATTATGAGAAAGGTGACGCCGGCGATCACAAAGAGTATCATCACCCACCGCGGGTACTCGACCCGCTCGATCCCTTCGAACCACCGGTAGAGCTGTTGATAGTACAGGGACTGTTTGTCCTGCTTCAACGTCCGCAGGTGCCGGTCGATCGCCGCCAGAAGGAGCGGGTTTCCCCGTTTCGGCGCGGCGAAACGGAGCTCCATGGGACAGCAGACGATGTCCGTCTTCACCACATCGTAGGCGCTTTCAAGCGCCGACCCTACCAGCCGGTTGACCACCCCGGCATCGGCCTCCTCCGTATCGATGAGACGGAAGACGTCCTCATAGGTATCGACGGTGATGGAGGAGCAGGAAACGCCGAAGCTCTCGGTCAGCGATCTGAATTCGACGGCCGCGACGGCGTCCTTCATGAGGGCCACCTTTTTGGATTCGAGGTCGAAGATATTCCGAATATGCGACTCCGGCGCCGCGTAGATGACGGACCAGTTTATAAAAACGTTTTCCTCGGAAAAGTCATACCGCTCCGCCCGCTCGTCCGTATAGGCCACGTCGGGCATCAGGTCTATTTCTCCCCGTTCAAGGCGGTCCAGGCACTGCGACCACGTACCGGGGACGTAGCAAAGCTTCCATTGCTCCCGCTTCGCTATGTATTCGAGGATGGTGATGAAGAATCCGTCGGGAGTTCCCTTTTCATTGGTGAATATCTTCGGAGGGTTCTCATAGAGGCCGACCCGCACGGCGGTTTCCGCCGCCGCGGCGGTAAGGGTGGCGATGGTAAGAGCGGCAATAAAGAACATAACCGCCACCACCCGGACAGGCAGTCGTCTACGCATAGCCTTCTCCCCCTGGCGGTGTCCCCGGTTCGGCCTTTTCGAAATGCCCCGGTGGGCGCCTGAACGGAAAACCGCAAAAAAAAAGACATGGAGAAAAACCTTGCCGCTACATTACTCTCTACTTATACCCGCGGAACCAGATGATATCAAGAAAAAATACGGACATGTCCCCTGCTGATTATTGAAAATTTCGCACAATGTCGACGTATGTCGCTTTGACCCTTGATTTTCATCAGGATAAACTCCGGTAGAAATCCATGTCCCGGGCAGAGCAAGGGATCTTGAAGATTTCTCGTCGCCATTGCTCCTCAGACAAAAGGGGATGATGCTCCGTCGGAATGACAAAAAATGATGACATTCAAAGCTTTCTTATCTGTTCATCGGCCCCGCCGGTTTCTTTCACAACTTTTCGCTTGACAATAGAACGTACGTTCTACTACTCTACCGGATACGGGAGGTGCCGTCACATGAAAGAAACGCGAACCGTGGAAAGTGTTGGGAAAATCATCGCCCGCTTTTTCCGGGAAAACCGGCGGATGCCCACGTATTCCGAGATGGTGGGCCTCCTGGGGGTCCGATCCAAGAGCGTGGTTAATTTCTGGATCACCAAGCTCGTCGCGGCGGGTATCCTCCACAAGGACGCCAAGGGGTTTCTGAAACCGGCGCGGCCTTCCTTTCTGCTCCCCGTGGTGGGGGAAGTCGCCGCGGGGTTTCCTTCGCCGGCGGAGGAGGAGTTGCGGGATATCATTTCCTTCGACGAATATCTCATCACGCGGCCCGATTCATCATTCATCCTGAAGGTCAGCGGAGATTCGATGATCGGCGAGGGAATCAAGCCGGGAGACCTGGTCATCGTGGACCGGGGGAAAGAACCGAAGACCGGCGATGTCATCGTCGCCGAGGTGGACGGTGAATGGACCATGAAATACTTCCGGAAAAAGGGGCGCGCCGTCATCCTCGAAGCGGCCAACCCCCGCTACCCGCCGGTCACGCCGCGGTCGGAACTCCGGGTGGCCGGCGTTGTTACGGCAGTGATCAGGAAGTATCATCAATAGCTTTCAGTTTTCAGGGGCCAGTCTTCGGTAAAAAAGGTACTATCATGGACACCATGCTTTTCCAGCTCCATTCCTGGCCCCGGGCCGTCATCCACGTCGACGGCGACGCTTTCTTCACGTCCTGCGAGGAAGCGATCCACCCCGAACTGCGGGGGAAGCCCGTCATCGCCGGTGGAGAACGGGGAATCGTTGCCTGCGCCAGCTACGCCGCGAAAGAACGGGGTATCACCCGGGGCATCCCCCTCCACGAGGCGAAACGGCGGTGTCCCGGGCTTGTCATCCTCCCCTCGGATTATGAAACGTACAGCATCTTCTCCCGGCGGCTCTTCAACATCATGCGGAGATTCACCCCCCAGGTGGAGGAGTACTCCATCGATGAGGCCTTCGCGGATATCACGGGACTGCGGCGGAAGTACGGCACGTCATATATAAACATCGCCCGGGCCATCAAGGCGGGGATCAGGCAGGAACTGGGAATCGACATAACCCTCGGACTCTCCCTGACGAAGGTCCTTGCCAAGGTGGCCTCCAAACATGAAAAGCCGGACGGGTTTACCGTCATTTCCGGCCGCGCTATCTCTCTCTTCCTGAGGGACCTTCCCGTCGAAAAGATATGGGGAATCGGCCATGCCACGACCCATTATCTCTCGAAACTGGGCGTGCGGACCGCCCTTGAATTCGCCCGCCTGCCCGAGGCAATGGTCAGGCGGCATTTCACCAAGCCGGGGAGGGAGATATGGATGGAGCTGCGGGGCGAATCGGTCTATCCCGTCGTCTCGGAAGAGAAAAGCACCTATGCCTCCATCAGCAAGACGAAGACCTTCGCCCCGCCGACGGCTGACCGGGAGTATCTCTTCGCCCAGCTCCTGAGAAATGTCGAATCGGCGTGCGTCAAGGCCCGGCGGTACTACCTGGCTCCCCGGAAGATCGCCGTTTTTCTCAAGAAAAATGACTTTGCCGTCACGGGGGTCGAGGCGAAGCTCTACCGCCCCTCCGCCTACCCA
>JAFGWZ010000214.1 GCA_016936905.1 Deltaproteobacteria bacterium
GCCGATAAAACGATCGCCTGCCCGCAAGGGAAGACACCAGCGAATCTTTGCCTCTTCAAAGAACGCATTACCCAGGTGCGCGTAATCGCCCGGCAGTTCATTCGCGGAATAGTCAAAGTCTTCAGGAATGGGCTTTTTGCGGTAGATCTGAATAAACATGTTCATTGCCTGTTCAATGGATGTAAGTGTTCCCGACCTGTCTTCCGGGAATCCCGTTGATCCATAAAGACGCAGCTGATCATCGGACTCATGATACAGCCAGATCGAGACGGAGAGGACGTCAAACGTATTCGATATCATGGTGATGATAACGGTACACAGATTCTTAATATCAGTAACCGACGCCGTGCGTTCGGTAAACCGTGTCCATTCCTTACGGTAGTCATAGAGCGGCCGGTGAAAATGACGGCTGATGAATCGCCTCATCCGCCTCCTCATACGGTCCGATAAGAGTAGCGCGAAAAAGACCAGCAGGCCGACGAGGATGAAAAACGCCCGCAGGGGAATGTTCTGTACGCTGTTAAAATAGAGGGCGACCTTGGCGACCACACCGACGACTATGAGGTAGATGCCGACAAAGACGATGGTGAATGAATTATAGATGAAAGTCTGTGACAGATAGAAATCAACATTCAGAATCCTGGTTCTGAAAAGAGATCGGAGAATCAAAAGGCCGGCGACGAGCAGGGCACCGTCATTCAGCATATTAAGGGAGAGATCAAGCACATGGTATAACATTGACTGGCTTGCCGTGTAGATACGGACGGCAAACAGACAGCCCACACCTAATGCCATGAACTTAATCTGCCATCGCAAGCGCCCCGTTGAATTGCGCAGGGTCCGTTCGAGATTCATCAGTATGAGGACCGATGCGATAAGAAGTAAAAGATGAAATGCGTATCCCGACCAGCCGAGACGGAGCACCCAGAGGGACGTGAGACTGACGATAGGCCGGCCGATAAAGAAGGCATCTTTAAAAAACAGGATAGATGCAAGGGGGAGAATGTAGAAGGTGATCCATACCCATTTCCACCGGGAAATGAATTCATTATAGTTTGCCCGGGAAAAGCTCAGGCTGAAAAGGAGCCATGTCCCCGGCAGTAACGCTGTTGCAAAGCTTCTGAGATGCAGCCACCATAGTGCATCGGCCGGCATAATAGCATCGGCGCACAAGCCGGTGAATACCGACTCGACAGCCATCAATGCAAAGCCGACGGCGAGAATCCGGTGCACAAAGGAATGCCGATCCCGATACAGGACAAACCCCGCCAGGAAGGCGGCGAAGCCGGCACTTACATATACAATGATGTGCAGATATTCAGTCATAATTCGTATATCCTAAACCGCAAACCCAACACCCTATCCCCTAAACCCTGAATTTTTCCCCCTAAACCCTCTCTTATGCCAGGCGCCTTACTCTCACTTGCCACTAATCACTTACCACTATTTCCAGACCCAACTCCCTATCCCCTAAACCCTGCCTTTTTTTCCTCGATCCTTGTACCTTGAGCCTCGGTTTTTATAAGTATCCACAAAATCAACCCCAAAAGTATCAGCGATGGGATAAAAAAGACAAACCCACCGGAATGATGCAGCCAACTGTTGGTAATAAACTGCTCATCGACATGAATAGACATCAATGAAATAACCACGATGCGGACACCGTTTTTGAGGACCGTAATGGGATATATTGCCAGAAGTAAAACGATTTTTTTCCAGTTTGTCTTCAGGAACATATGGGCGGCGATGACCATGGTAATAAAAAGGGCGATACTCGATCGTATTCCACTGCATACATCGGCAATTTCTATACTGAGACCGGGCAGATGAAAGGTAAACCCTTCTCGAATATAGGCGGTTCCGGTCAGCGTGAAGAGGAGTTCCGTTGCCATACCCGAACCGATCAACAACACGTGAATAATCCTGTCCATGATAAAACTTGGGACAGGAACCATGAAAATAAGGAAGAAAAGGGGAAACAATGCCGCCTTAAATGCACGGTTTCCGTAACATAATAAAAATGAACCATTGAAAAAAACGAAGGCGGCAAACGTCATCAGCGACGAATAATCATTTTTGTTGAGTTGCCATTGCATTTTTCTGCCGATCAGAAACAAAACAGCGCCGGCTATAATCAGCGGAACTCCGGCTTTCCATGAATAGTCAGCAAGAACTCCCCGCCCCGTGCGGGAGAGGCCGGAGGAAAGAGCGCCATCAGAAAAGATTTTTTTCCGTTCAGTAAAGAAAAAATAAAGACTGACAAACGGAATAAGCCATATGTGGGAGTAAAACTGACTGTGGATTGAAAATTTCGTCAGCTCCTCCAAGGGGCCGAAGAAAATAAACAACGCAACAATACAGCAAACCGCAAACAACAGATTTCTTCTCTCACTTAATCCGCTCATTATTATATCAGCATCCTCGTTTTATTTGGGATATAGGAATTTAGGCGTTCGTAAAGTCATATTTTCTTTTGCTTTGTCATCCCCGACTCGATCGGGGATCTATAATCTTAGGTAAATGCTGGATTCCCGTTTCCACGGGTCAGAATCGTTTTTATACCCTTGCACCTTGGCTTTGACTCTCCGCGCGGGAGATGCTGGAATGCCCTTTATGATAGAAAGTTTTGCACAATGTCGGCATATGTCATTTCGACCGAAGGGAGAAATCTTGAATATATTGATACTATTAAGATTCCTCGTCGC
>JAFGWZ010000023.1 GCA_016936905.1 Deltaproteobacteria bacterium
ACAGGGCGGACCCATCAGATTCGCGTTCATCTCAGTTCACAGGGATATCCCGTCGTGGGAGACGCCGTCTACGGAGGCGCTCGCGGGAAGTTACATGAGATACGGCCCGAAACGCCCCGCGCCATAGTGGGACGGTTGAAACGGCAGGCACTCCACGCCGCCGGAATAGGGTTTCGTCATCCCGTGACCGGCAGGTACATGGAATTTTCATCGCCACTGCCCGCTGATATCGCGTCGGTGTGTGCCGATCTGAACAATTATTTTGAGGGGAGACCGTGACGAAGGTATCATTGACCGAAGAGAAACCCATGGTTTCCTTGGCATCCCGTGGGGGAGTCAGGTATCTGGAGGCGGCGTCCCTGAAACGGTACGATTCGATAGTCCATGCCTTCTGTACCCGCTGGGGCGGCGTGAGCCGGGGACGGTTCTCGAATTTCAATTTCAGTGTCAGCGAGGGTGACGGGCGTGAGCAGGTCGAGGAGAACTGGGCGATCCTCTCAAACGCCTTCGCCATACCGGAGGCAAGCTTCGTCACGGTGCGGCAGGTTCACGAAGACGGGATTCTCATTATTGACGACGATGCACCGGTGGGCGCCGGTGGAAACGGTGAGTATGACGCGATCGTAACGAATCGGCCGGGGATCGCCGTGGGAGTGAAGACGGCCGATTGCGTTCCTCTGTTGCTTTTTGACCCGGTGCGGACAGTTATCGCCGCTGTTCACGCGGGATGGAGAGGGACGGCGAAAGGCATTGCGGCCACGACGATTAGCCGGTTTCGGGAGCGGTATTCAACCCGGGTGGAAGACCTTATCGCCGTCATCGGTCCTTCCATCGGTCCCTGTTGCTATGAAGTGGACCGGATCGTCAGGGATGCCATGAAAGATGATGGTGCCGGAGTATTTACCCCGTCGGATAATCATGATCGCTGGATGTTTGATCTTCCCCGGGCCAACTGGAGACAGATACTGGATGCCGGTGTCCCGCCAGCCAATATCATCGATGCCGCTCCCTGCACCTCCTGTCACCGGGACATATTTTTCTCCCATCGAGGCGAGGGGGGTACAACGGGAAGACAGTTCAATTTCATTATGATCAGATAATCATAAAAACGGGCTGTTGCCGGGAACCGCAGCTGTTTTGTTCCTGATCGCTGCTGTGGCCCGTGACGGGTCGGGAAAAGCAAAAAAATTAGCTTGACAGCGTGGTGGTATTGATATAAAAAGGCACCATCTAAAAAAAGTGCAACCCTTCCTTGTCGAAGTGTTTCCACAGTTCTCAATAACCATCGATTGACTGTATCCAGAGAATTTTTCTGCATTATTAAACGTTCCTGAAAGGGCCGGGAGCGGTTGAAATACATGCCGACCTGAAATACGAGGAAACATTTTGCGTCTACCAGGGTGCATCTGTGTAAGGAAAGGCTTATGAATATTTCGGCAATCAAAAAACAATCAATCGATGAGCTCACATTGGTGGCGAAGGAACTCAACATCCCCGATGCGGCGGCAATGAGGCGCCAGGATCTTATCTTTTCAATCCTCCAGGCTTACGCTGAGCGGGACGGGATGATTGAAGAAGAGGGGGTCTTGGAAACCCTTCCTGACGGTTTCGGCTTTCTCCGGTCGGGAGGATACAATTACCTGCCCGGGCCCGACGACATATATGTATCGCCCTCTCAGATACGGCGATTTAACCTCAGGACGGGAGACACCGTTTCGGGCGAAGTGAGGCCGCCGAAAAACGGCGAAAAATATTTTGCCCTCCTGAAAGTAAACTCGGTAAACTTCGAATCTCCCGAGCTGGCAAAAGATAAAATTCTCTTTGATAATCTCGTTCCCCTTTACCCTGAAGAAAAATTGATGTTGGAATCGGACCCGGAGAATTATTCCACTCGAATCATGGACCTTTTCACCCCCATCGGCAAAGGGCAGAGAGGGCTGATCGTGTCGCCCCCCCGGGCCGGAAAGACAGTGCTGCTGCAAGACATCGCTAACAGTATATCGGACAATCATGAAGAAGTGACGCTCATGGTCCTTCTCATTGATGAGCGCCCCGAAGAAGTTACCGACATGGAACGGAGCGTCAGGGGGGAAGTCATTGCTTCCACCTTCGACGAAACGGCGTCGCGGCACATCCAGGTTGCTGAAATGGTCCTTGAGAAGGCCCGGCGGCTGGTTGAGCATAAACGGGACGTGGTGATTCTCCTTGACAGCATTACCCGCCTTGCCCGGGCTTACAATGCCGTCGTGCCACCGAGCGGCAAGGTTCTTTCTGGCGGTGTCGATTCGAATGCCCTCCACAAGCCGAAGCGGTTCTTCGGCGCCGCACGAAACATTGAAAACGGCGGCAGTCTCACCATTATAGCCACCGCGCTCATCGAAACGGGGAGCAGGATGGACGAGGTCATCTTCGAGGAATTCAAGGGGACGGGCAACATGGAGCTTCACCTCGACCGCCGCATAGCCGATCGGAGAATCTTTCCGGCCTTCGACCTCATCCGTTCAGGCACAAGGAAGGAAGAATTGCTCACGCCGAAAGAACATTTGAACAGGATATGGATTCTCAGGCGGCTCCTCCAGGAGATGAATCCCGTCGACGCCATGGAATTTATCATTGATAAGATACAAAAGACGGGAACAAATCAGGAGTTTTTCGATTTAATGAATCAGTAGGGGTCTTTTTTGACATACTCATCAAAAAAGCTTGAAAATTATTTCTAAATGGATATAATTCGCTGTTCGCCGGTCAAGAGATCGGTATATCGAGGTGTAAACGAGGAGGCAGAGAAGAGCATGAAGGAAAGCATTCATCCGGCATACACGGACGCGACGATTACCTGTGTGTGCGGAAACGTTATACACACAAAGTCAACGAAGAAGGATATCAAGGTGGATATCTGCTCAAACTGTCATCCCTTTGTGACAGGAAAGCAGAAGATTCTCGATACCGCCGGAAGGGTTGAAAGTTTCAGAAGGAAATACGCGGGGCTTGAGAAGAATAAGAAAAAGTAATTCCCACAGGTCATCCCGATTAGATGAAGAAATGACATATCGTCTTTTATCTCGAATCGTTATGTCGAGCGACAGCACAGGCCATCCGTTTTCCCGGAGTTGGTCCCCTCTGTAGTACCGTCCTCCCCTTCGCAGAAATCCATGTATTACCGGAAGGAATCGTATGTTTGGCAAGCTGAAACAAATTGAAGAAAGATATAATGAACTCGAAGGGTTGCTGAGTAATGCCGACGTGGTGAGCAATCGCCAGGAGTTTCACAAGTATGCGAAAGAACATGCCGACCTTTCGGATATCATCAACGTTTACCGGGACTATGAAAAAAGCCGGGAGGAACTCGACGAGTACCAGGAACTGCTCCGCGAGGGTGATGAAGAATTGCGCGAGCTGGCAAAAGAGGAGATTCCCCTCCTCCGTGAGAAAATCGAAGACCTGGAAACCCGGCTTAAGATCCTGTTGCTGCCGAAAGATCCCAATGATGAGAGGAATGTTTTTCTTGAGATCAGGGCGGGAACAGGAGGAGATGAAGCGGGCTTGTTTGTTGCCGACCTTCTTCGGATGTATGGGCGCTATGCCGCTGAATGCGGCTGGCGGGTCGATATGGTCACCTCCAGTCCTTCGGGAGGCATGGGCGGGTTCAAGGAGGTGATCCTGCTGGTCGAAGGAAAGGGGGCCTACAGCAAATTAAAGTATGAGAGCGGCGTACATCGTGTTCAGCGGGTACCTTTGACGGAAGCGCAGGGTCGGATTCATACCTCGGCAGTAACCGTTGCCGTCCTTCCGGAAGCGGAAGACGTGGAAGTCGAGATCGACCCCAATGATCTGAGGATCGATGTATACCGGTCGACCGGACACGGCGGCCAGAGTGTGAATACGACAGACTCTGCGGTTCGGATCACCCATCTTCCGACAGGGCTGGTCGTTACCTGCCAGGATGAAAAATCTCAGCATAAAAACAGGGCCAAGGCCCTCAAGGTGCTTCGGGCCCGTCTCCTGGACCGCATGCAGGAAGAGCAGAATGCCAAGATATCACAGGAACGGAAAAATCAGGTCGGAACGGGCGATCGGAGTGAGAGGATAAGGACGTATAATTTCCCCCAGGGTCGCGTCACCGATCACCGCATCGGGTTAACCTTATATAATCTGGAAAATATACTCAACGGCGCTCTCCAGGAAATGGTTGACGCCCTCATTACCCACTACCAGGCGGAGTCCCTCAAGGCGGCGGCGCGCTGAAGCCGCGCCTGATGCCCTCCGTCCCGACATGCCGGGGAAGGATTCAACCGTTCCTATCATAATGAGATACAGGTGACAGTGCCGTGATTGAATCATCTCCCACATCCATTTCCCATATGGCAAAAAAGATGGAAGCGGTCCTGCGGGCCCGGGGTATCGCCACCGCCATGCTCGATTCAGAGATGCTTCTCGGTTATTATCTCAATCGGGACCGAGTTGATCTGTATCGTAACGGCGACTCCTCGCTGAGCAACGACGAACTGGCGGCGGTCAATGAAGGCCTTGCCCGGAGAATGAAGGGCGAACCGATTGCCTATATCGTCGGGAAAAAGGAATTCTGGTCCCTTGAATTTGAAGTGAACCCGTCGGTTCTGATTCCCAGGCCCGAGACGGAGTTTCTCGTTGAAACCGTCCTGAAGCTTGCCGGCCAGACCTCCATGCCAGCCCAGCATATCCTGGAGATCGGAACAGGCAGCGGTGCCGTCGTCACTGCTCTCGCGGCTGAACTGGTACGTGGACGTTTTTTTGCCATGGATATTTCCCTGGAGGCGTTGAAACTTGCCGGGAAAAACGCGGCTCGACTAGGTGTGGCGTCACGGATATCCTTCTTCTGCGGCAACCTCTGTGAGCCGCTGAAAGGTCCCTTCGATTTTGTCGTTTCAAATCCCCCGTATATTTCGGAACATGAGTACAAGAACCTTTCTTCAGAGGTCACAGATTTCGAGCCGAAAGAGGCGCTGCTTGCCGGTCGTGACGGCACGGAATTTCATCGAGCGATCATCGACGGCGTCGCCCCGTGCCTTAAGGCAGGAGGATGGCTTGTGATGGAAATCGGGTACGGACAGCGGGGATCGGTGGAAAGAATGTTGAGACAAAACGGAAAGTATGATTACAGTAGCAGTCGATGTGATTATGCCGGAATAGACAGGGTCATCATGGCTCAAAGGAAGGAGTGACGATGGATAAAATCGTTATGCAGGGCGGGTGCCGCCTCGAGGGGGCGGTGAACATCAGCGGAGCCAAGAATGCCGCTCTTCCCATCATCATGTCGTCCCTTCTCACCGAAGGGTGGAATACCCTGCACAATGTGCCCGATCTGGCCGATATCAAAACGGTCAAAAAATTACTGAGCAGCCTGGGCGTCGAATGGGAAGAAGAAAATTTCTTCAGGGTGAATGCCCGGTCAATTACCAACCATGAAGCTTCCTACGATCTCGTCAAAACCATGAGAGCAT
>JAFGWZ010000215.1 GCA_016936905.1 Deltaproteobacteria bacterium
ATTTTCCATGGTCGATCAATTCCGCGGGTATCCCGTGCTTTTTTGCCCGTTCAAGGGCAAAGACGCCGGGAATATTGCTGATGACAACCTTAATGACCGCGTCGAGGTTTCCACTTTCGCTCTGGTCGATGATCGACTGCAGGTTGGAACCGCTTCCCGATACCAATACACCGATGGCTACCTTTTTTCTCATGGGGTTCACTCAAAAATAACAGATGGTTTATTTTTATCCCTCTTGGCGACGGAACCGATGAGATACGCCTTTTCGCCGAGCCCTTCAAGGCGTTCCATGATATCTTCAGTTTCTTTTTCAGGGACGACGATCATCATGCCGATGCCCATGTTGAATACCCGGACCATTTCCATGTAATCAATGTTTCCCCGCTCCTGTATAATTTTGAATATCGGCATGATCTCCCAACTGTCGATTCCTATCACCGCCTGACATGGTTCCGGTATGATACGGGGGATGTTGTCTATAAACCCCCCGCCGGTTATGTGGACAATCCCCTTGATAGTGAAGTTTTTTAACAGGTTGAGGATGCTCTTTACATAGATCCGGGTGGGACGGAGCAGTTCCTCCCCGATGGTATGATCGAGTCCATCCACCCTGTCATTCACCGTGAGTTTTTCCAGGTCGAATAACACCTTTCGGGCGAGGGAAAAACCGTTGCTGTGGATCCCGCTCGACGCCAACCCGATGATCTGATCTCCCACCCTTATTTCGGAACCGTCGATGAGTTTCTCACGTTCAACGATACCAACGCAGAACCCAGCAAGATCGTATTCGCCATCGCCGTATACCCCCGGCATCTCAGCGGTTTCTCCGCCTATGAGGGCGCATCCCGATTCAGTGCACCCCAGAGAGATACCTTCGACAATCTGAACGCTTTTTTCGATATCGAGATGCCCTGTTGCTATGTAGTCGAGAAAAAAGAGGGGTTCCGCCCCTTGAACAATCAGATCATTCGTGTTCATGGCCACGAGGTCGACACCGATCGTATCATGTTTATTCATCATTTGAGCGATTATGAGTTTCGTTCCCACTCCGTCGGTAGATGAAACGAGGACGGGATTTTTATACTTCTCCACATCCAGGTGGAAGAGCCCGCCGTAGCTTCCTATGTTACCGAGGACCTCTTTCCGGGATGTCGCCTTGATGAACGGTTTTATCTTTTCCACAAAACTGTTGGCTTTATCGATATCAACACCAGAATCTTTATAAGAAACTTTTCTCTTTGCCATATATCCCCTCACAGCTCAGGCTTGACGTGACAACACCCGTCGTTGTCACGGGTAATTCGGTTTTCTCTCAGGTAGTATTCCGATATGAAAAAGGAAAAAGCGTGCCACGATACAGTTGAGCCAAGCGGCCCGACGTAACGATGGTGAGTAACTCAATTCACGCAAAATGTCAATTCTTTCCTTGTAAAAGCCCCGCATATCTGTTACAAAATCTGAGCTTACTGTTTGTAATTACATGCAAAAGGGCATCATCCCGTGGACGATTTCAGCAATATTCTCAGGAAAATCAAAGCACCTGTCTTTTTTCTCTCAAAAGATTCCTACAAAAAACTCCCCATGGTCAAAGGACTCGAATCGAGCATGCTCAGCCTTATTAAAAAACTGAAAGCAGCATATATACCGGATATATACGGAGAATTTCTTAAGCATAAACTTAATAATATGGCGGCCGACCTTGAACATACGTTTACCGGTTTTGATTCGTCATCTCCGGACAGGCAAAAAGAAAAACTGGCCCAAGCATCGTCACTTTTCGAGATGATACATCAACTTCAGGATAAAATCGAGCATGAACCATCTTACGGCACAAATAAATATACACCGGCGGACGATCAGATCGATTATGACCGCTGTTTTGAGATACTGTCACGTCCCGTCCAGTATGTCAAAGGAGTAGGGCCGAAGATATCTCAATTGCTGGACAGAAAAACCATCGAAACCGTCGAGGATCTTCTTTATTTCCTGCCGAGAAAATATGAAGACCGACGGTCAGTGCGGCCAATATCAACGCTGGTCCAGGGACAAAAGGAAACGGTCATCGGGCGTATCATCGGGTCACGCATTGAGCACTACCGGAAAAAGCGCATATTCGAAGTCACCATCGACGATGGGAGCGGCCTGCTCACCGCCAAATGGTTCCACGGCAATTTTTCATACCTGAAGCAGACGTTTAAGAAAGACCATACACTCATCGTGACGGGAGAGGCCAGGGGAGGGTATTGCGCACACAAAGAGATGATACACCCCGATTTTGAAGTGCTGACAGCCAAAGATAACGACCTGCTCCACTTCAAGAGAATTGTTCCCGTCTATTCAGAAACGGCGGGACTCCACCAAAAATATATACGAAAGATCATGATGCAGGCGGTGGATGATTTTTCTCAGTACACGGTCAGTCCGATCCCCGACACCATCTGTCGACGGCACAACCTCATCGACATGCCGATGGCCATAATGAATGTGCATTTCCCAGGATTTGACGAATCCGTCGATCTCTATGACCGCTGCATTTCAGCTTCTCATAAGAGAATTATCTTTGACGAATTTTTTTTCTTCGAGCTCGGCATGGCGTTGAAAAAAAGGGGATATGTCATAGAACCGGGAATTTCGTTCAGAACAGACGGCGCTCTTGTCGGGATGTTATTGGACATCCTGCCGTTTGAGTTGACGGGAGCCCAGAAACGGGTCGTGACAGAGATTGACGAGGATATGGCGCGACCTCACCCCATGAACAGGCTGCTCCAGGGGGACGTCGGTTCGGGGAAAACCGTTGTTTCAATGGTTGCCATGATCAGGGCGTGCGAAAACGGATATCAATCAGCCATCATGGCTCCTACGGAGATACTGGCTGAACAGCACTTTTCAAATATTGAAAAATGGGTAAAAGCCCTGGGTCTTACCGCGGCGCTCCTGACGGGAAGCACCAGCGCCCGTGACCGCAAGGAGATCCTAAAGGGAATTGAGGAGGGAACGATTTCCATTGTCGTGGGCACCCACGCGTTGATTCAGGAGACAGTTTCTTTTCACAGGCTGGGCCTTGCCGTTATCGATGAGCAGCACCGGTTCGGTGTCATGCAGCGGGCGACACTTCGGGAAAAGGGTATCTCTCCGGATGTTCTTGTTATGACGGCAACGCCGATACCGCGGACACTTGCCATGACGGTGTACGGCGATCTTGATCTGTCAGTTATTGATGAACTGCCGCCGGGGAAAAAACCGATAACGACAAAGGTGTTCCATGAAGAACAGCGGGACCGGATCTATGACATCATCAGGAAAGAACTTCAAAAAAGTAATCAAGTATTTATCGTCTATCCCCTCGTCGAGGAATCGGAGGTCCTCGATCTGAAAGATGCGACGACCATGGCACGGCACCTCCAGGAGGATATCTTTCCCGAGTTCAGTGTAGGGCTGATACACGGGAGAATGAAAAGCAGTGAAAAGAATGAAATCATGAAGGATTTTCACCGGGGAGCACTACAGATGCTCGTTTCAACCACCGTGATAGAGGTCGGCATCGATATTCCGACCGCCTCGCTCATGGTCATAGAACACGCAGAGCGTTTCGGGCTTTCGCAGCTTCATCAGCTACGCGGAAGGGTGGGGAGAAGCGACGTGCAGTCGCGCTGTTTACTCGTCGCCGGCAAAGGGGGGACCGACGACGCCCGGAAACGTCTGCGCGTCATGGAACAGACAAACGACGGGTTCAGGATTGCAGAAGAAGACCTTGTCATCAGGGGGCCGGGGGAGTTCATGGGAACGAGACAGTCGGGATTGCCCGACTTCAGGGTCGCCAATATCCTCCGGGATGCAAAGGTATTGAATGACGCCCGAAAGGAGGCGTTTCTCGTGGTGCAAGACGATCCGTTCCTCGAAAAAGGCGACCATGCCGTCCTGAAAAAGGTACTTCTCAGGAGATGGGCGGGAAGGCTCGAATTGGCAAAAACAGCGTGAGTGGGCATAAATATTTTTTGACATATGAATATAAACTGTTATAGCTACATATCTTGTCCATAATAATGTAACCCTCTGCAAAAGAAAGGAAGGACTGCCGGGAATGGGGAAGGAAATTTACGTAGGCCTGGTTGGTTTCGGTACGATCGGTTCCGGTCTGGTGAAACTTCTTCAAGACAACAGTGATCTCATCGAGCAACGTCTTGGCGCCAGACTTGTCATAAAGAAGATTGCCGATCTCGATATAACGACGCCCCGAAAGGTGTCTGTCACCAGAGATCTTCTGACGACGGACATTAACAAGATTCTCGACGATCCCGACATTTCCATCGTGGTTGAGTTAATGGGCGGATACGAACATGCGAGATCCTTTATCGTCAACGCCATGCGCAGGAACAAGCACGTGGTGACGGCGAATAAGGCGCTCCTTGCCATGTACG
>JAFGWZ010000216.1 GCA_016936905.1 Deltaproteobacteria bacterium
TAAGTAAAAAGGCATCGGATGAAACGGGAATCCCTTCCGGCATCCCCCTCATCGCCTCGGCGGCGGACAAGGCATGCGAGGTTATCGGTTCGGGCAGCCTCGAGCCATCCATCGGTTGCCTGAGCTACGGCACGACGGCCACGATCAACGTAACGAGCAGGAAATACGTCGAAGCGATACCGCTGCTCCCTCCCTATCCCTCGGCAATTCCCGATTTCTACACCATCGAAGTCCAGATATATCGGGGATTCTGGATGGTGAGTTGGTTCAAGAAGGAATTCGGATACAAGGAGCAGCAGGAGGCCGCCGCCAACGGCGTGGCCCCCGAAGATCTGCTGGAGGAACAGATCGAAGATATTCCCCCCGGCTCAATGGGTCTCATACTTCAGCCTTACTGGTCGCCGGGGCTCAAACTGCCCGGGCCTGAAGCGAAGGGAGCAGTCATCGGTTTCGGCGATGTCCACACAAGGGGACACCTCTACCGCGCCATCCTCGAAGGACTGGGATACGCCCTGAGAGAAGGGAAGGAACGGATTGAAAACAGGACGAAGATCCCCATCACCAGCCTTCGCGTTTCCGGCGGCGGTTCCCAGAGCAGGGCAGCCATGCAGATGACGGCCGACATTTTCGGCCTCCCCACGGCACGGCCCCACCTTTACGAAACATCGGGCCTCGGCGCGGCCATCGACGCCGCCGTCGGCGTGGGGCTCCACAGCGATTTCGTCTCGGCCATCAAAGCCATGACCCACGTGGGGGATGTATTTGAGCCGAACATGAAACATCACGAGATCTATGACAATCTCTACCGGGACGTTTACAAAAAAATGTACAAACGGCTGAGACCCTTTTACGAAAGGATCAGAGAGATCACGGGGTATCCAATGTGATGACCCGGTACGGCAATGAAAGGAAACACGGTATGAGCGGCAAAAAGGTACACGACAGCATCGTTGTCATGGCACAGCAGATGAATCCACAGGACGCAAATCCCGCGGGAAACGTTCATGGAGGTGTCATCATGAAACTCATCGACACGGCGGCGGGAGCGGCGGCCATGCGCCATGCCAGGACAAATGCCGTCACCGCTTCGATCGAACGCCTCGATTTTCACAATCCCGTCTTCGTCGGAGATCTTGTAACCGTCACGGCAAGTCTGAACCTGGCGGGAAGAACATCGATGGAAGTCGGCGTCAGGGTGGATTCGGAAAACCTGGTGAGCGGCATAATCCGTCACACCGCCTCGGCATACCTTACCTTTGTGTCTCTCGATCCTTCAGGGCGGCCGAGCGCCATACCGCCGCTCATCTTTAAAACGGAGGATGAGGTTCGGCGGAACCGGGAGGCACAGGACCGGCGGCAGGCCCGTATCCTTGAAAAGGAAAAAGAGCGGTCTCAGCAATCGGGAAAAGTAGACAGCTAGGGTGCTCATCGTGAAGACGACGATGATCCCGACTGATAGGCATAGGCGACCATCCTCGATGGTGCCACCGACTTTATTCCTTCATACGGAGTTTCGTCACGTCCTGAAATTTGCTGACGATGAAATAGCTGTCGACATTCAGGCTGACAAGGGCCGTTGAGGGAACGGCTATGAATGCTTCGAGATATGGATGCTTGGCAAGATACAGTGCCTCCAGTTTATCCTTTTCCTCCCCTGTCACAACGGCGGCCGTTCCCGTCGCGGTCACTGCCGTGGTCTCGGCAATGTCTTCATACCGATTGGACCGGTTATCGATGAGCATTGCCGCCCGTCCGTCCGCCGTCAGGTTGGCGAATTTCCGTGTCGCCCTGTCCGTGGCAAACAGGATCTGTTTCATGTCATCGGTGGCAGCAAACGCCATTAGGCTTGTGTACGGCTGTCCCCGGTCCTGCGTTGCGAGAACGCCGAGATACCGACCTTGGAAAAATTCTTTCAGTTCCCCGAGCCCTTTCTGTTCCTTATTCATTGAACCTCCTTATTATTGACGGTACGTCCTGGAAACGATGATACCCGCTCTTTACCATCTACCCATCGTGCTGAGCCGACAGTGTCACCGGCCGGCCGTCGATTGTAACGGTCGTTTTGGAATAGGTTATCTTTTCGATAATCCTGCCGTCGCGAAAACGGATAACGTCAACTCCACGCCGCCGTTCCGGCTTCCCCTCGAACCTTTTCTCCATTGAAGGCCAATCGAGGTACCACTGCCAGATTACTTTCTGCTCATCTTCGACAATGGTGAAACGCTCGGTGACAAATGAGAAGCCCCTGTGGTTTTTGAACCACGGCTCCCACGCGGCGCGAAGGCTTTCCTTGCCCTCGGCGCGGCCGCCGGTCCAGTTCTCGAAAACCACGTCGTCGTGGAACAGCTTCATGACCTCATCCAGGTCATGCCGGTTCCAGGCCTCACCCCATCGGGTCATGACACACTCCATCTCCGCCTTTACGAAAACCATTCCTCGCCTCCACCTTTTCTCCAGGTCTCGTCAAACCGCGAAAGAAGTCATTGTCTTTACAGGATGTTGTCCGGGTAAAAAAATTCATTTGAGCGGTCTTCATGAAGCTTTTTGCTAATAAATCACAGCGAAGCGGAAGAAAAGCAATTTCAACTGCCTGAGACCGCAGGTCGAGTTTTGAAATTGCATGGAGCAAGTTGTAGATTTATCAAAAAGATTCATAGACCCGGTGAAAATGAACTTTTTAGCCGGGCAACAGGCCGTTTACCATCAGCTTTCCTTCAGGAATTCGATCATAACCGGATTGACGATCTCCGGTCTCTCGAAGTTCCCGATGTGCCCGCATTCGTCGATTGCGTGAAAGACGGTGCCTGTAATTGCATTTCTTACCATGGCACTGTTCTCGAAGGGGATGACACTGTCCTCCCTCCCCCAGAACAAGAGGACCGGCAGGCCCTTCTTCCCCACCGTTTCGTATGCCCATCGCTGGTCCGACAGGTCGAATTTCCGCAGGGTGCTCAGGATGGCCCGCTTGTACCCCCGATACACCATCTGGGCCTTTATTATCTCCAATAATTCGGAAAGCTTTTCTTCATGATAAAGGCTTTCGCCGCCATCTCTCACGATCACGTGATTCCCAAGCACCTGCATGAGGTAATCGCCGACGACGGGCATCCGGACAACCCGACCCATGGCAGGCAAAGGCACGGGATATCCCGCGGGATCGACAAGGACGATTTTTCTCACAAGTTCGGGATGCCGGGCAGCGAAGATGACTGCGATGGCACCTCCCATGGACAGTCCGACGAGGTCGACGGGAGAATTGATCCCGAGGGCGGACAGCAGTTCGATCAACTGCCGGTCGAAGAGTTCTTCATCATAATCGACGAAAGGCCGGTCCGAATAGCCCCTCCCGTACAGGTCATACTGCAGGACGCGGTATCCCGCATCGACAAGTGCCGGCGCCGTGTAATCCCATATCCGCGACGGGGTTGAGAATCCGTGGATCAAAACAACAATGGGACCGCCGTCACTGCCCTCTAATTTGTAGTTTGTAACGCCGTCATACAAAGCGATGAAATTCCCCGGAAGGGATGTCCGCACTGTCTCATCCAGACGGATCGTTTCCCTGTCAAACAAGAGATAGGGCACGAACAGCGCGATAGCTACCATGACCAGAATCATCAGCAGTGGAAACGTCCATCCCATCCTATCCTCTCTCCTCTCCTTCCCTGCGAGGCGACGTGATTGTCAGAAACCGCCTTAATGAACAAAGGATATCTGCCTTAACCGGATTGAATACGTCTCTTATTTGTATCCTGTTTATCATCGTAAATCAATTACCGTTTAAACAACAGTTGAAATGCGCTTGGAGAAAAACATATACTGCTTCCAGGTGGATCGTAAAAGGTCCACGCCATCATATCCATACCAGGAAGGTGTGACATGAGCGACAGAGAAGCTATTATCCTGGCGGAGATGAAGAAAACGGGCGCCCCCATGAGGCCCGGAGATATTGCCGAAAAAACAGGCGTGGGAAAGACAGAGGTGTCGAAGATCATAAACAAAATGAAAAAAGAGGGGAAAATAACGTCCCCGAAACGATGCTTCTACGCCCCCGCCGGCGGTTGAAACCGCCCTGATGGATGAGGGATATCGTACTGCTGTAGTGATGGACGTAACGGAAATAGACGTAAAAACGGCGCTGGTGAGATCCGGAATCGAGGGGGTTGATTACGTCATCAACCCCTACCTGGGGTGCGGCCATGGGTGCCGGTACTGCTATGCAGCCTTTATGACGCGGTACTCACATCATCATGCCGGGCACCGGTGGGGAACGTTTGTCGAGGTGAAACGGAACATCGTCGACGTTCTCAGGTCCGAACTCTCCCGGAAGCGTAAAACGGGGACCGTGATGATGTCCAGTGTCTGCGATCCATACCAGCCGGTGGAGCGGCAATACAGGCTTACCCGGCAATGCGTCGAGGCCCTCGGTGAATTCGGATGGGGAATCGATATCCTGACGCGGTCTCCCCTGGTGACGAGGGATATGGATCTTCTATCCTGTCTGTCCTCTGTCTCCGTCGGCATCACGATCTCTACGGATATCGACCGTGTACGAAAGATACTGGAACCGAAGGCACCCTCCATCGAGAGCCGTTTCGATGCGATGAAAAAACTCCATGATGCGGGACTCGATACATGGGCCTTCATCGGACCCATGCTTCCAATGAATCCCCGGAACCTTTATGAAGCAATCGGTCCATACGTACATAACGTTCTCATCGATTCACTCAATTACCGGGACAGGGTTCGGGGCATTTTCCTGAAAAATAACTGGGGGCATGCCCTCACCGACCGGTACGCCCATGACACAGCGGGCGAACTGATCCGCATGTTCGGAAGCCGGGCGGCACGGGTGTAACGGGGAGTACCGCCACAGTGATCCGGCAACAGGGAGATTACAGAAGGACGGAAATCGAAAACCAGACAATGGCCATGGGTCGGGCACCCGCAAATTTAGACGTTGACACGGTACCACTGAAACCGTACAAAAATACGACAAGAGTTTTTCAAAAAATAATCGGGAGGTCAGACGAAATGATGAACATGTCTTTAAAATCGACAAACGGATCATGCGCCATAAGACGGATCGCTCTGATGATCATGAGCCTTGCCCTGGCGCTGACGGCCATTTCCTGCGCCCCCCCTGCCCTCTACAACGTGACTGTCGAATACGCCGCTCCACCGGAGGCGGCCGGAAAGCCGGAAGCGTCGAAGAACCTTACCATAACGGTGGCGAAATTCAACGATCTGAGAAACGTTGAAGATACGATGGTAATAGGCAGTGTCTCCCAGGCCGGGGAACGGCCGATCCCGATCCTTCCGAGGTTTCACATGCCGTCAATTTCAGTCACCCGCGCCGTTAAAGATTACCTGTATTCACAGAAGTACATAGTGGCGAAGGGTGCTCCGGACTGGAATCTTAACAGCGACACCATCGCGCAGGAATGGGGCGATATGGTGATCGGAGGAAACATCCGCGCATTTGAGCTCATCTGTTCCAAGGAACGGCCTATCATAAAGTACAAGGCACGGGTCAGCCTCACCGCCGTGTTCGCCGATGTGGCAAAGAAGGAAATACTATTCAGCGTTAACGTGGAAAGCAGTCCCTCCCTCGACCACGTTCGATTCACAGAAGGGAAAATGGCGGAGGTAATCAACGATGCCCTGGCCGCAGCGGTTAATCAAATATTCGAAAACGAACAGGTGAGCCGGAGAATGAGGGAAATGGCAAAAGGGAAGTGAGCTCACCGGCCGGGTAATGGTCATGATCGTGATCTTCCCGTTCATGTGCATGGTGATCGTGATAATACCGCAACGGATGATCGTAGACAAAGGTTATCGCTCCGGCTACTTCCCAATCCTCGCCCCATTCCTTTTTGACAAGTTCTACCGGATCAGATCACGTATGGCTTCCGAACGGTTCGTGTACTTTCTCTGCCGTATGATACGGTCAATTTTTCAAGAAGCTTCTTTCCAAGGGATACCCCGAATCTCAACAAGTTGGGCATACTCTTTACCCGTATCGTTTTTGCGAGTTTCTAGCACAAATCTAACATAGGTCAAGAATAAAATAAGTGGCTTCAGACAACCTGTGAAGCCATCCATTTCGCGATCGCCGGTGACGGCCAATTTACGCTAACACCGTTTATATGTCATGGAAACACCTGGATCTCAGTCATATGAACGGCCGATGACTACATCCTCAGAACCCTGTTTGCTTGACTTTTTTGAAGAAAAGGTTAACGTAGTGACAGCGAAAAGGAAGAGGACAATAAAAGGATGGTAAAAGCAGGAACCATAGCGGCGCGGCTTCATGACGCACTATCGAGCAGAAGTATTGGAAGTGAAATAACCGACGTTCGGATCGGTCTCGGTTATGTGGGGGTCAGGCTCGACAGTGCGAAGGTGGGTATCGCCGCAGTATTGAGGAATGAACTTCCACCGGGATGTACCACAATCCACAGAGCGGGAACCCTGACAGGGCGCAGGGCATTGGAGCTCCTCACCTATCTCGTGACGGGCCGGACAGCTCTCGACAGGGCGATCGGACTTGCAACCGCCAACGCCTTGATCGAGAAAAGTACCGAAAATGAAAAAGACACTCTGAAATTGCTGTGTCTGTCTGACCGTGACCATGTTGCCATGGTCGGCATGTTCAGGCCTCTTATAAAAAAAATTAGGTCTACGGGCGCCGAACTTTCAATTATCGAACGCGATCCGGCGCAAATGAATGTCGCCGGTGAAGAGGCTAAAAAAAATATATTGCAAAAATGCACCGTTGCAATTATTACGGCAACAGCAATAGTAACCAATACCATGGAAGAAATACTTGCCTCATTGGGATGTCCTCGGCATGTCGTTGTTCTCGGCCCATCGACGCCGATGTGCAGCGCCGTCTTCGAGGATACCGCCGTAACGCACCTCGGAGGATCTGTCGTTATGGACGGCGACAAGATCCTGCAGGTTATTTCGGAGGGGGGTGGAACGCCGGCCATGCGACCCCATTTGAAATTTGTTACCATCCTGACGGCACAAGGCACAAGAGGCATCAGATGATTCCCATCCTGTCAATTATAGGAAAGTCGAATTCCGGCAAGACAACCCTCGTTGAAAAGCTTATTCATGAGCTGAGACAGCGGGGCTACCGGGTTGCCACCATAAAACATAACCGGCACGGGTTCGACATCGATCATGAAGGAAAAGACAGCTGGCGGCATAAACAAGCGGGAGCCAAGATGACGGTCATCGCATCGCCGGCGAAAGTCGCCGTCGTCGAAGATATCGACCGCGATTACACCATCGAAGAACTGGTCGGCCGGTTTATCCATGACGTGGACATTGTTCTTGTTGAAGGGTTCAAGAAGAACACCCTCCCCAAGATCGAGGTGTTTCGAAAAGAACTGAACCGTGAATTGATCAGTATCGGCGACAATTCTCTTATCGCCGTCGCCGGCAATTATGACATTGATATCGATGTGCCATGTTTCGACAGGAATGATGCGAAGGATATCGCCGACTTCATAGAAGAACAGGTGCTTAAGGGAATGGAAAGCTAACTGGAGCGATTCATCGGCGCGGTGCAGTGAAAGGAAACGTGACATAATCATGGACACTTCCGGCAGCAGCGGCCACAACCACTGTTACGACAGGATTAATAATGAATGATGCTGATTACATGAGAATCGCCAAATGGGTGCTCATTGTCCTGCTGGCGGGATTCATCGGACAATTCGGAAAGAGCTTTGCCAAATATCTCATGGAACGGGCGCGGCGGAAAAAAGCCGCAGAGACGGCGGCCTCTGTAGAATCAAACAGGCCGGAGGCATCACTGCCGGGGACCTCAACCGAAGCAACGTTGAATGAAGCGGCACGTGAGGAAGAACTCCCCTCCGGCACCGCGAAGGAAGAGGCGAAAAAGAGAAAAAAGGAATTGAAGGCCAGGACAAAACTTGAAAAAAAAGAAGCAAAGGCGGTACAGAAAGAGGCAAAATAATCACCTCACCGCACAACGGATCGCCTCGAAACCCCAAGGGATCACCTAAAAGGCCTCGCCACGCAATGACGGGTATGAGCGGCGACTATCCAGGAGCAGCAGTAAGTGATGAAGCGTGACCGATCAATAACAGAAAAAGATATCATTCTTGATTCAATAGCCGACGGTGTTTTCACGGTGGATCATCAATGGCGAATCACTTCATTCAACAAGGCGGCGGAAGCCATAACGGGCGTCCCGAGAGAAGAAGCAATCGGGCAATATTGTAAAGATGTTCTGAAGGCGAGCATTTGCGAGAGCAATTGCGCGCTTGAACAGACCATGAAAACCGGTGAACCCGTTATGAATAAAACCATTCATATCATTAATGCCGGCGGTGAGAAAGCACCGGTGAGCATCTCCACGGCACTTTTAAAGGATAAACAGGGAACCGTTATCGGCGGCGTCGAAACCTTCCGTGATATGAGCCTTGTGGAAAAGCTGAGAAAGGAAATCGATCGGCGATATACGTTCGAGGATATCATCTCAAAGAGTCACGGGATGCATAACCTGTTCCGCATTCTTCCCGATGTGGCAGACAGCACGAGTTCGGCGCTTATTGAAGGAGAAAGCGGGACGGGAAAAGAACTCATTGCCCGGGCCATCCACAATCTCAGTCCCAGGAAAAACAAGCCTTTCATTATTGTCAACTGCGGCGCCCTTCCGGATACGCTGCTCGAATCGGAACTCTTTGGTTACAAAGCGGGCGCTTTCACCGATGCGAGGAAAGATAAACCGGGACGATTTAAGCTCGCCAACGGGGGGACCATCTTCCTTGATGAAATCGGCGACATATCACCGGCTCTGCAGGTGCGCCTGCTGAGGGTTCTGCAGGACAAGACATTTGAACCGCTCGGAGGCGTGGAAAGCATCACAACAGATGTCCGCATTATTGCCGCAACCAACAAAAATCTGGAAACCCTTGTCAGAACAGGGACATTCAGGGAAGATCTGTTCTACCGTATCAATGTCATACGACTTCAATTACCGCCCCTCCGGGAACGGAAAGAAGACATCCCGCTCCTGGTCGACCATTTTATCAGAACCTTCAGCTCCCTTCAGGGTAAAAATATCGTTGGAATAACCGACGAGGCGCTCACCTGCCTCATGTCATACGACTATCCGGGAAACATAAGAGAATTAAAAAACTTCATCGAGCGGTCATTTATTCTCTGCAAATCCTCAATTATTGAGAAAGGCCATCTCCCCGATCCTCCCTGCCGCAGCGATGACAGCCTCTATTCGGCTCATGGTGATCTCGTCCCCTTCAAAGACCTGGAAGCGATATATATTACAAGCGCCCTCCGGAGAAACAACTGGAACCGCACAAAGACGGCGCGGGAATTACAGATCCACAAAACCACCCTGTTCCGAAAGATCAAAGCCCTCGGTATCGCCATCCCTCCCAGCGAAACATCATAACCGACGGGATGCGGCACATGGTATCGTTATCCCGAAGCAATCGCTTCAGCACGTTGATACAGGTCGGAGCGACAACACAAAACCCCGATGATCCCTGCAGTCTTACAGGTCCATTGCCCGCCGGATCGTGCCGGCGACGTTGTCCAGTTCATTCCTTTCCGGAATATGTGATATTGACGAACTCCATAAAAATCCGAATTGGTCACCGCGATATCGCGGGAATACGTGGAGATGAAGATGAAAGACTTCCTGCCCCGCCGCCTCGCCGTCGGCGAGGAACATATTAATTCCCTCGCATTGAGAAACACATTTAGGCAGTACCGCGGCAATCCTCTGGGCGAGACGAAACAGATGGGCGCCCGTATCTTCTTCCAGATCAGCTAGAAACGCCACATGATCGGTTGGAATGATGAGAACATGACCGGCATTGACGGGATGAATATCCATAAAGGCCATGCAGAGATCATCACGGCATACAACGCTCGCGGGAAGCTTTCCTTCCACAATACGGCAGAATATGCAATCATCCATTGGTCACCTCCATCAAAGGGCACAAGGCTAAGGGCAAAAGGTTAAGGGGAACACAGCAGACAGGCGTTTGGAAACAGCCTTTTGAGGCACGATTTCTCAGATGCCGCTCCGCAATGAATTTTATTATTGCATCCCTCGATTGAAGAAACAACAACCGAAATCCGTCAAGGCATGCACCCCAAGCTTCAAATCTTTTTTCAGTGATGGTATTTACATTAAAATTGGTGTAGAAAAGACCGGTTATTCCCGGATGCCCTGCGACAGCGGGAAAATATGTCAAATGAAAACCATGAACCGGTTTAAAAATATCTATGATGATTGAGGTAAGGCGATGGACAACGAACGGACGATAATTGAAAAAGCGATGGGATTGATCTACGATAAGGCAGCAGAACGGTACTCGCCAAAAGTAGTCGATCACGGCATCAATCCGAGAAATCACGGTTTCATGGAAAACCCCGACGGATATGCTTCATTCACCGGTCCATGCGGCGATACCATGGAAATATTTCTTCGGGTGCGAAACGGAATCATTGACGACATAACATTTGATACCGACGGTTGCGCGTTTACCCTTGCGGCGGGGAGTGTCGCTACTGAACTTGCGAAGGGAAAGAGCTTCGCCGAGTGCCTCGCCCTCAACGAAAGCGCCATCCTTGATGAACTGGAAAACATGCCGGACGATCACACCCATTGCGCCCGGCTGGCGGCACTGACTTTCCACAAAGCGTTAAGAAACTGCTTCAGGAAAATGAAGGAAGACGAATAAATAACCGCTGCCGACGCATGGTCAAGTCAGCATGCCCCCCCGGACGTATTACCCGAAGATTGTTAAAGCGGCTCGGAGAGATGACCCCCCCTCTTATGAATAGAGGGGGGAGGTGAGTGCTTACGACCGATTATTTTCCTGAAAAGCCCAACATCTCCACGCGGCGGTTGATTGACCGCCCTTCTTCTGTGTCGTTTGTCGCAACCGCTCCGGCCTCTCCGAACCCTCGAAGAATGATTCGCTCAGGGCTGATGCCGTGCTTTGCTCTGAGATATGAACCTACCGCCTGAGCCCTTCGTTCAGACAGTCCCTTATTGTATTTCTCCGCGCCGACATTATCACAGTAGCCCGCAATGATGATCTTTACATCGGGAAGCGACGTTTTCAGCACCGTGCCGACTTCGTCAAGGAGGGCGTAAAAAGTGGGCTTGAGTTCCCATTGGTTGAAATCAAAGTAAACGACCGGGTCACCCTTTGACGGCAGATAATTACCAAGATGAAAATACTGTGGTTTTTTCTCAGGAGGCTTTTTCATTTCAGGGTTAAGCCATTCCTGCGCTTTTTTACTTCCCAGGCGCGCCGCCATCATCATGTCCGAGAGCCCCTTCTCGTTGCTCAGCATGAAGAAGTTAATGAGGCCCCTTTCATAGTAAGCGTCGGCATTCCGGGGTTCAAGGGATATAACCGTATTGAAGTCATTCGCCGCTTCAACACAAAGACTCGGGGTCGATGAAAAATAGAGTTTGCCTCGCCTGAAATAAGCATCGGCCAATGTGTCGTCGAGAGCGATTGCCTTTGTGTACATTTTGATCGCCTCTCCATAGACATTCTGCAACTCCAGGAAAACTCCTTTTTTATAGTAATCCTGAGCTGTTAACTTTTCCTTGGCGAACACAGCCTGCCATGAGAGAAAAATCATACACGTAATAACGAAAAAAACCTGAATCTTTTTCATGGCCCACCTCGATCCTTCATAATAAGCTTGCGCGGCTTTGAAGCACGATAACATAAGAACCCTGTATGGGCAAGAATTTAAATTTGTTGAATAAATACAAGGCACCGTTCTAATTACCGGACCTTTTCTCCAGCAGCGTGAAACACGGCTCCGCCATTAAGCCCCGTCAAGATGGGGTTTTTCCGTTTTCTGATACCATGCCTCCGGGTCGGAAAGCAGTTCTTCCGTATCTTTCAGCGAAACAAAATGCTCATGTTCCATATCGGCAAGCAGATTAAAAAAATCTTTTTCTTTTGGATCGGTTACCTTATCACGCATCCGGGCATAATAGATCGCGCCTTCTGCCTCGAAATCGATCGCTGTTCTGATCGCTTCAAGATCATCGTCATTTCCTGGGGGCATTGTATCAACCTTTTCGACAGTTTCTTTCAGAACATCCTTAACAATTGTCTCTTTGACCTTGAGGGGGATCGTTTCCGGCCAGGTCTCGTCTTTCTGCCATCGGGCATGAAGTTCCTTGAGACGCTCGTAGTGTTCCAGTTCTTCATCGGCAATCTGTTGGAACATGGCTTTGCCGAGAGGATTGCCTGTCCTCGCCGCATGTTTCAGATAGAACTCACGCTCTCTCTGTTCGTTATCGAGCGCCACCTCGAGTGCATTCAGCCGTTCTTTATTCTTCATGATTTCTCTCCTTTTTCCAAGGCCGGTTGTATTGAATACTTCCATGATATTCATAACGACTCTGAAACACTGTAGCGGATAATAAAATATATGAAATACCGTTGACGGTCAAGAATTATCGGGGAGAGGGGAAGGGCAAAAGGCTCAAGGCCCAAGGCAAAAACGGAGTTGACCGTTTAGCCCGTTGTCTGATTGTATTCGTTTTTTCCCTTAGCCCTGCGCCCTTCGCCTTGCGCCTCTCTGCCGTGGACCGGGCATCAGGGGGATTTTTTCATCATTACGACACTGCCATACCACGCGTCGACCCCTTCATTGGTCTGGTCCGTATCAGTCAAGATGACCACTCCGACAACGCCTGGCGGTTCGCCGTTGAAGCATTGCCGGAAATCATCGATGAGATTGCGCTGTTCCCATATCCACCGATGAGCCGCCCCATCTCCCTGCCGGAGAATAAACATCTTGTGACGGCTCTCGCCGGGATATTCGATAATCCGTCCCTTCGGGGTCCGGGCACTCCAGATATAGTCGATCTTATATCCCGACGGTTCCACCATGGGCAGTTCAATGCCTATTGCGCCGGCGAGTTTCCGGATTGCCTCATCCCGTTCCTGAGACGATGGAGCCGTGTCGAAAATAACCCGAACCCGGCCGGCCCATTAATTTGGATCCTCCCGGCTTCCATGGGCATTCCCTCCCGTCCGGGATATCTCCCCCCCCCATCCAGAAAAGGATAACAAGGAAGGACAA
>JAFGWZ010000024.1 GCA_016936905.1 Deltaproteobacteria bacterium
ATCCTTTGACGCGTTCCTCGTCGGGGAAAGCGTTCTGCTCTATCTCGGCATCCCCCTTGCAGCGGGATTCGTAACACGAAGAATCGCCGTCAACAAGATGGGTGAAGAAGGATTCAAACACTTCAAGACGTATCTCGACTCGCTTTCAATCATCGGCCTTCTCTTCACACTGATTGTCATGTTTGCGCTGAAAGGAGATCTTATTCTGGAAAAGCCGTCAATTATTATCCAGATGGCGATTCCCATGACCCTCTTCTTCTGGGGCATGTTCGCCGTGGTGTACCTGATAAGCTGGAAACTCGGACTTTCATATGAAGATTCCGTTGCCGTTGCTTTCAATTCAACGGGAAGAGATTTTGAAATAGCCATTGCCATCGCCATTACCGCCTTCAGCCCCGCGGTAGCTTTGGCGACGGTGGTAGGGCCGCTGATCGAGGTTCCCGTCATGCTTGCTCTCGTATGGGCTGCCCGTAAATCGAGGAAAAGATTATTCCGTGACACGGTGGCGGATGAACGAATGGAAACGCTTTCTTCCGTGCCTGAACCGATACAGGTGAAAACGGATATTAAAAAGTAGGATACACAATGTTCAGCACAGTACTTTTTCCCACCGATTTTTCCCGGCATGCCGATAAGATTCTGGAGTGTATTCCCGATCTTCAGCGCTACGGAATGAAAGAGGCGGTTTTCGTTCACGTCATCAATCCAATGAAGGCGGCCCAATGGATCAGTGTGGATGAACAGATTATCGAAAAAGCAGAACGGGAAGCCCGAAAGAGCATCGATGACGTCGTGACACATGTGATGTCACTCCATGGCATCATGGCACGGCAGCGAATCGAGATCGGCGTCATCTATCAGGAAATTGTTCGGGTTGCCTATGAGGAGCAGGCTTCACTCATCATCATGGGTTCCCACGGTCACGGTTTTGTCAGGACGGCATTGCTCGGCAGTGTAGCCCAGAATGTTCTTCGAACGACAGGCATACCGCTGATAATTGAAAAATTCACATATCAGGCAAGCGACGAGTCCGCGAGTCTTGAGTTTGTCTCGGACACAATGTTTTCCAGGATTCTTTTTCCGACTGACTTTTCCGAGAATTCACTCGCTGTTCTCAAGGTATTGCGTGAGATGAACAGTGTCGGCATTGAAACAATCTATGTTGCTCACATCCAGGACGCGGATCGTTTTCAATACTTTTCAACTGAAAAGAGGCAGGAATTCGATCAAATAGACAGTGAGCGGCTGTCTCGGTTGAAACAAAAGATCGAATTCTGGGGATATACCACGAAGACGATACTGCGGGACGGATACCCAGCCCAGGAAATCAACAGGATTGCGGAGGACGAGAATGTCTCAATGATCATCATGGGGTCTCACGGAAGGAGCGTAGTAAAAGATGCCCTCGTAGGAAGTGTTGCGGAATCGGTGGCGCTCCGTCATGTCCGTCCCCTTATGATCATTCCGTGATGGGTGAACAAGTCAAGCCCCCTCATGCTGTGACTGATGGTGGGCGGAATAAATAACGAGAAACACATCCATAGATATAGGAGCATGTAATGAAACGAACTTTTATATTAATCATGATCATTACCTTTATTTTGGCGTGGTGGCACGGAGGGGCCACATCAGAAGCGTCAGACTTTAAAGAAGTCCCCGTACCGGGTATGGTGACCATGCTTGACCTGGGTGCGACCAGATGCATTCCCTGTAAGCTTATGTTTCCGATCATGCAAAAGATCGAAAATCTGTATGAAAACAAGGCGGCTGTTGTCTTCATCGACGTGTGGCAGCGTCCCGACCAGGTTCGTCGTTTCGGTATTCAGGCCATCCCGACGCAGATCTTCTTCGATGAGAAAGGAAAAGAGATTTACCGGCATGAAGGGTTCATGGCGGAAGCAGCCATTGTCGCCCAGCTGAAGAAGATGGGTGTGGAGCCCGTTGGGCCTGAAGAAAAGAATGAAAACTCGCAGTAGCGCGGAACCGAGCAGGAGAGTTTATCAATGATGGAGACTGCATTCATAACGATCAATGAATGGATCACCGGCGCAACGGTCATGGCCGCGGTGGGATGCTTCCTGTGGGGTATCGTCAGCGTTATGCTCAGCCCCTGTCACATGGCCTCAATACCGCTGATGGTGGCCTATGTGGGCGGACAACGCGAACTGCTCAAACCGAGGCAGGCGGTGGGATATTCAATCATGTTTTCCACAGGGCTGTTCATTTCCATAGCCCTGGTCGGTATTATCTGCGCACTGCTCGGACGGATGATGGGGGATGTGGGTCCGTACTGGCAGATATTGGTCGGTCTGGTCCTCATATGGGTCGCCCTGGGTATGCTCGGTGTCGAGGCATGTTCAATCTCCAGTGGTCCGTTACAACGCCTCAACCTGAAGGGCATCTGGGGTGCGTTATTTCTGGGCTTGGCGTACGGAGTTCTTTCAGGCTCGTGCACCTTCGGTTTTATCGCCCCCATTTTGGCAATCATCACCGTTCAGCAGAAGATCGTCACGGGCATTCTGCTGATCATCCTTTTTGCCGTGGGCCACTGCCTTCCCATCGTCATTGCGGGGAGTTCAACCGCAGCGGTACGCGGCGTCCTTGAAAGCGGATTCTGGACGGGCGCCGGTGCATGGTTCCGCAAGGGGGCAGGAGTGCTCATTATCCTGCTCGGCCTCTATTTCATCGGCAATCCCTTTTTTATCAATTGAAAATGTGGCTGCAGCGGTATGAAAAAAGAAAAAAGAACAAAGAAAGACAGGCCATCTATCCATGCGGCATCAACAACGAAGCGAACTACAGTGGGGTTCCGTGAGGGACTTCTCCTGCTGCTTATCGGCATCGCAATCGGCACGGGGTATCATGTCGTGACCCCTTCAGGGCTCTCATGGTTCGGAAACACGAACCCTTCCGTATCCCTGAATGCCGAGGGAATCGAGGAAATTGCCCTCGATGACGTATGGTCGCTTTATCGGCAAAAGGAAGCGGTTTTTCTGGATGCCAGAGATCCCGACACCTTTTGGAAAGGCCATATTCCAGGCGCGCTGAACATTCCGCCGCCCGATGCCGAACACTGGATCGATGACATTCGAGCATTTGAGAATGACGGAAAGACGATTATCAGCTACTGCGACGGCGTGGCATGCCCCCTCGGAGAAGAACTGGCACTAAATCTGAGAGAGAAGGGCGTTCAATCCGTCAAGGTGCTCATCAACGGATGGAGCCGGTGGCGCGCAGCGGGACACCCGGAAGAAAGGTTGGACAATGAATCGTCGTAACGTCACGAAACTGCTCGGCCATCCGGCGATGATACTCATCTCTCGCCTCCTGCTGGGAGGAATTTTCCTTTATGCAGGCATTATAAAGGTGGCGGATCCCCACGGATTTGCTCTGGCTATCAGGAACTACCAACTTGTCCCTGACGGCATGGTCAACGTAGTAGCTCTGCTGCTTCCCTGGATCGAAATCGTCATTGCCGCCGGGTTGATCCTGGGTGTGGGCATCCGTGGCGCCGCTCTTGTATCAGCGTTTCTTCTCGGGGCCTTTGCCCTGGCCCTGGCGATAAACCTCGCCCGGGGGCTCGATATCTCCTGCGGATGTTTTTCCACGGCACCCAGTGCCGGAAGCATCAACTGGCTCTACCTGGCTCGTGATCTGAGCCTTCTGCCGATGGCCCTGCATATTTATCGGTTCGACCGGGGGATGTTGGCGATTACCGGGCTGGCGTCACGGGGAAAGACCGCCATGGATTGAAGCCGTCAGAGGCATACCTTGTCTGATGCTATCGAAAGGAGAGAAAACCATGAATACGACAGTAGGCTTTATCGGAGGGGGAAGAGTTACCCGGATCATACTTTCAGGTCTGAAAAAGGCAGATGCCTTGCCGAAAGATGTGGCCGTTTATGACCCCAATCCCGATGCGCTTGTGTTGACCAGCAAGCTGTTTCCTGAAGCTGCATGTACCGACCGTATGGATATTCCGGCATCGAAGGATTTTGTGTTTCTTGCCGTTCATCCGCCGATTATGGACGACGTCCTTTCGACTCTCAAAGATTTTCTGAAGGATAATACTCTTATCATCTCTCTTGCACCACGGTGGACTATCGGTGCCATGTCGGAAAAAATGGGCGGATATAGACGGATCGTGAGGATGATTCCCAATGCTCCTTCCCAGGTGAACGCCGGCTATAATCCCGTTGCGTTTTCCGACGCCGTCGGAAGCGACGCAAAAAAAGCATTTCGTGAACTTGTAGCAAAACTGGGTGACAGTCCCGAGGTTGCGGAACAAACGCTCGAGGCCTATGCAATTCTCACCGCCATGGGGCCGACGTATCTCTGGTTTCAGTTTCTTGCGTTGCAGGAACTGGGTCGTTCTTTTGGGCTGAGCGCCGATGATGCGTCAGCGGCGATCTTTCGCATGGTAACCGGAACGGCTGAGACACTGTTCGAGTCCGGGTTGTCGCCGTCCGAGGTTCTTGATCTGATCCCGGTAACGCCGCTGAAACATGAAGAAGAAACCATACGGGAGATCTACCGCACCAATCTGCAGGAACTCTACAGGAAATTGACGGGGTAACTGCTCGTCTCGGCCTGTGACAGTGATACGTTTACGTATGGTGGTTATTGAGAAGGATGAAGCGACGTGCAGCAATTACAAGACACAATAAACCGACAGCTCTCTTGCGAGGCTATTTTTACGGCACAACGGAAGGATGAAACATGAACGCCCTATAACGATGGTGATGAATCTTATTATTCCCATCGTTCAGATCATCGGCGGCGTCCTCGCCGGCAGCATGGCCCTGATCAGTGATGCCCTCCATAATTTCGGCGATTTCACCGCCACATTAATCAGTTACATTGCCCTTCGCAACGGCGAAAGGCCGGCAACATCCCGCCTGACCTTCGGTTATAAACGTGTCGCCCCCCAGCGGGCCCGTCCACGCAGCAATCATCCCACCAGGGGGAACCGTTGCGCACAGGATGAGCCCGACACCAAGATCGGGGTAGCAGTGGAATACACTCCGATGAATCGGGTACGCAATAAGAGGAGCGACGATGCAGATAAATATCACTCCAAGGACAATATTCCCGGGATGAGTTATCTCCCTGAAGAATTCCTTCAAGTTCGTAGGAATGATCATGACAAATATCATGAAAAACAGCAGCGGGATGACCGCTTTTTCAAGGCGCGTTGCCGGATGGGGCAGGAAGAAACCGAATACCAGTCCCAGAAATATGGAAAGGATCACCCAATACGGCATGTATTTTCTGAATATCCGGCCGAATGTAGCAAAAGACATCCTGTCTCCTTGTCTCTCCACGATCAGCCATCTCGATAATAATCCTGCGGAATAGTCGGGTTACAATCAATTATATATTTCCCATTTACTGGGTATGATCATAACGGGCCGGACATGTTCTCTGGCGATGGCCTCGCTGACGCTTCCCATAAGCGCTTCTCGTATATAGCCTTTCCCCTGAGAAGCGAGCATGATCAGGGATACATCTTCCTCTTCTGCAATCCTGTTGACCTCCACGAAAGGGACGCCTTCTTTCAATATGGTTATTACCTTGTACCCGGCAACATGAAGTTTCCGTTCGATTTCGCTCAGTCTCTCCGAATCAATTTCATTGAACTTCCCCATCATGTGCTGCAGATAAGGGAGCAACTTCCGAGTGTCCTGTATGTGGACGACTACGACCGCATCGATCTCCGTCATTTTAAGATCCGTGATGACCTGAAGGACGGTTTGGGCGTACGAGGAAAAATCCGTGGGATACAGAATTTTCCTGAACAGATCCTTCAACTTCATACAAGCGACCCTTTGTTCCCCTTCTCCCTCGAAAGACTGGATTTTCGCGATCAGAAGAGGAACCCGGGTCAGCGTCGCCACTTTATGCGTGACACTTCCCAGGACGGCTCCTTTCATGTAGCTGTGACCGTGTGAACCCATAACGATAAGAGATGCCTGTTCCTCTTCCGCGATTTTCAATATGACATGATGGGGCAGACCAACTCCCGTCCGGTATGTTCCCGCAATGCCAAGAGGAGACATTTTTTTTGAAATGAAATCCGCCATTTTCCCCTCAGCCTCTTTTCCCCTCGTGGCGATCGCTTCTTCAACATTGGCCCATTGAGATGCCTCCGTGGGGTCAATGGCATGAACAAAAACGGCTTTCTCCATTCCCGCCTTCTTCAGTTCAGGAACGCATTTCATGATCGTGTCGGAATGGAGAGAAAAATCCACAGGGAATAGTATTTTTTCAAACATGGTGTCTCCTTTCGCCGTGCTTATTTAAACAAGCTTCCATAGTAAACAGCTAACGCCGTCCTGATCAAGGTTATGGACCAGAGAAAAACCAGCAACAGGTACAAACCGAACCCGATGAAGTCAACGATCTGCAAACGGAATATCTGTGCCACGACATGACAGGACCCTACGTAGGCCCCGAGCGGGAATGTAAAGGCCCACCATGACATTGCGTACGGCAATTTTATCGTTCTCATGTAGTATAGTGTCATCAGGATAGCGATCAGCACCCACCATATCCCCGATCCCCAGAAGAGCAGGCCGAAGACAAAATAAGGTTCTTTGACCGTAATAAATGGTGAATTTCTGATTAAATTCACCAGTGCAAGGATTCCGGCGCCGATCGGTCCCAGCGTGATCCACATTGTGGGAACAAGTGTATTGGGCAATTGACGATGCAGAATGAATCGGTACATACATACTGCCAATAATGAAATATAGAGAAAGAAACCGGCACCCCAGCCAAAATAATTGATAAAGATGATGAGTTCCTGCAGGAACCCCGAGTGATGAGGGATCAACAAACTTCCCGCGATGGGAATCACGATGAGGCCCACGGGGGGGATAAACCATGCAGCATTAATATGATCCAATGTAACATGTTCCCCCTTGAACATGATGAAGGGTATGAGGACTCCAAAAAGAATTGTTGTGAGCGCGCCGGCCCACCAGAATGCTTCGCCTGCTGACATATTGTTCCCGATGACGATAAAGTTTGCCGAGAGGACAAGCAGGGCAACCGCGAAAGTGGGATAGAAATTAGAAATGACAGGATGCCGAAGGTCCGCCAGCGCTTCATTTGTGAATAAAAACCATCGAAGCGTCCAGGGAACAAGCAAAACAAAGAACAGGATTACGTTGAAGTAAAACAACCAAAGGGCGACGGTCTTTAGAAAAGGAACATACTGTGAGTAAAAGAGACTCGTGATAGCCAGAATCCCCGTTCCCATGACCGACGCAAACCACGACGGCGCAAAATTCTTGATAAGATTAGATTCCCCTTGGACATTGGCTGATGACATATTGATCTCCTCTATTATGTTAAAATTATTTCAGTTGAAAACCTCGTAGGCCATAACAACCGCCGCAACGAGTGTCGTGACGGCAAAAAGAATTTTCAGCAATTGTGGCTTCGATTTGATGGCTATGCTGCCTCCGATCAGTCCGCCGACCGCCCCGCCCATGGCCAGGGGCAAAGCAACGCAATAATCGAAATGTCCTGAAATCGCATGGCCGGAGAAACCGGTAAGGGCGGATACGGCAACCAATGTGCTCGCTGTCGCAACAGCATTTTTCATAGGCACGCCGCAGGCCAATACCAGCAACGGAACCATAAAAGAACCGCCGGATATGCCGACCATTCCGGCAATGAATCCAAATGCCAGGACTGTAGGGACAACAATGATCAGATTAACTGAATAGGTCATCGCATGATCAAACGATTGAACGTGCCAGTATTTCCAGCCTGTTCTCAAATCCTGATCAGCAGTTTCTTTCACGGGTTTAAGCATCAATATCGCAAGAATAAAAAGTAAAGCGGACAGTATGAGCTTCAATGTGTTGCCGGGAATATAATCGGACAGGAATCCTCCCGAAAAGGCCGATATGCCGATTAATACCCCCATAAAAAGAGCCAACTTCCACTCAACATATTTTTTTCTGCCAAAAACAAGCATGGCAAGGAAGGCCGCCGTAAATAATACAAACTGCACGGTCGTTGCGGCGACGTGCATTTCTATTCCCGCTAACACCAAGGCTATGATGAAGAAATTGCCGCCGCCATGCCCTGTCATGACCATCAATACGGCTATCGCCATTATAATAAGCGCTAACAATAAGATATTCATATTCTCTATTCTGCTTGATAATTCCCGGCGATAACACAAATGCTCCTGAAATCACGTTGCCTGAAGCTCTGCACACAATTCGTGTAGCACTTTTTTATGGCCGTATATTTGTTCTCATCTAAACGGCATCAATGGTGCCGGTTCATTAAATGCCCAGCGGAACACCCCTCCTGTGAACAGGTTCATCCATTACTCTTTTTTACAAAGGTTGCGGCTCCGTATCGCAGGAAGTCTTGCAACCATCTCTGCCAGTTCCGTGTCGTCGTCCAACCAGTGCCTTAGATTTCCTAGCAGGCTTGCTGCATAAGCCGTGGGAGGGGTATCGACCAGACGATAATATGCCCAGTAACCCACTTTTCTGCATTCTACCAGGCCTGCCGTCTCGAGTATGCCAAGGTGCTTTGAGACGGTCGGCTGTGAAACTCCCAGGGCTTCCCGAATTTCACACACGCAGAACTCTCCATGCTGCAGGATTTTCACAATCTTTACCCGGTTCGGTTCACGAAGGGCTTTCATTACTTTCGTCAGTTCTTTCACTTGATCCACCTTCCGTCAGTTGGTGGTTCTGTTTACGAGCCTTCGGATCGGAGCGGTGTCGACGCCGATATTACTATGATCCTCCTTCAGGCCTTCCTTTTTACGTCTCAAAACGCCAGTCGCAAGTATCTTCGCCAGCAGCGTTTCAGCATCTCCTTTCTGATTGTCAATCACGTCAATTCCCTGGAGTGTCAGCCATTGTTTGTGAGTGAGCTGAATGCCACCGCAAATCATTATGTCCACGGACAATGTTTTCAGGCACCGGGTAATTGCCGTGGCGCTCTGTTCTCCCACGTCCCATGTCGCCGTATGGACGATCTCCGTGCCGATGGTATCAATGAGCATAATATTCGAG
>JAFGWZ010000217.1 GCA_016936905.1 Deltaproteobacteria bacterium
CGAGTGCCGCGTCGATTACCTGGCCGGACAGCTCAACGGAAAATATTTCTGACAGGATCTTTAAATTGGTGGTGGCGCAGTTGATATCATCCTGCCAATAATATTCTCTCACTCTTGTCTGTATCAAATCTTTCTTATCCAATTTTATGCCCCACTGTGTTGTGATCTCATATTGAAAATACGTCGGCATGGAATGTCAAGGATTTATTTTCCCGTTTTTGCCGCCCAGCGGGCACGCCGCCGGGATTTAACACTTGTCAAACAAATGCCTCATATGAGAATCTGCTGTTGTATAAACACATTATAAGATGTTCGCGATGCGGCGATATTTGAGCTTTGGAAAATATGATTCTGAGTGCGAATCAAGATTTTTTCGGTAACAGTTCAAATCGCAGCGAAACAACCGCAAATCCAATGTCTGAGCTCGAAGAGCGAGTTTTGGATTTGCAGTGAAGTGAGATTTAGAACTGCCGAAAAAAAGTGCTGAGCAACGAATAATTATTTTTTCAAAGCTCTCGATATGCCTGTTGCTAACGGGTGGCTATTCGTTTTTACGGGAGGCATCGATGAAAAAGATTCCCGTCCTTATCGTTCATGGATTCAGGAACGACGCGCTGGCGTCACTCGACAGATACGGCGACCGCTTCACCTTTCGGGCGGAGAAGAATCTCACGGCCGAAGAGGTCACCGCGGCCCTCGATAGATTCCCGGATTCGGAAATCCTGTACACCATCCATACGCCGAAACAGTGGAATCCCCGCTGGCAGGTTAGGTGGATACAGCTCCACTATGCCGGCGCCGATCATGTCTTGTTCGATGTCATCACCGATCACGTCACGGTCACCACCGTCAGCGGCGTCACCGCCGTGGCGATCGCCGAACATGTATTCGCGCTCGTCCTGGCTCTGAGACGGCGGATACCTGACATGTTGTCGCTGCAGGCCTCGAAAACGTGGCTCAACACGAAACTGAGGTGGAAAACCTTCGCCCGGCCGTTTCTTCACGAAGAGACAATCGGCATTCTCGGGTACGGGTCCATCGGACGGCAGGTGGGGAAGATCGCCCATGCATGCGGCATGAAGGTCCTCGCTTTCAAACGCGATCCTCATGAACGAAAAGACAGGGGATTCATGCTCCCCGGGACGGGCGATCCCGACGGCACAATCCCCGGCAAATATTACGGCCCTGATCGATTGCCGGACATGCTGGCGACCTGCGACATCGTTGTCAACGTGCTTCCCTCGACAGCGGAGACAAAAGGAATCATCGACGGCAAGGCCTTTGCCGCGATGAAGCGGGGCGCCATGTTCATAAGCGTAGGCCGGGGAGCGACCGTCGATGAAGGTGCGTTGATCGACGCTCTGGAAACGGGCCGGCTGTCCGGCGCCGGTCTCGACGTATATCAAGAGGAACCGCTCCCGCCATCCAGTCCCCTCTGGACGCTAAACAGTGTCATCATCTCACCCCACGTGAGCGGCTTCTTCAGCCGGTATGACGAACTGAGCATGATACTTTTCAGGGAAAACCTCGACCGGTATCTCTCGGGATTGCCGCTCCTCAACAGGGTAAACAGGAAGCGCGGGTATTGACTACCCAGGCTGCCCCCAAACGCCCGTCTGCAGCATTTCCCTCACCGTTTGTCACTGCGACGTACCATCAGTACGACTCGCTCCTCAGGCTTTCTGAAGCCTTGCATCCGGACATTTTTGAACAGCCTGATGCAATGACTATTTCAACGGCATGTCGAGGAGCCGTTTTTCGGGCGCTTTGGGTTGTGCGGGAATGCCCACAATCTCGTAGGATATGGCGCCGTACTTACATGATTCCCGGTAGCACTTCAGGCACCGGATGCAGTCCACCTGGTTCGCCCCTTCGTAGAATCTGACACCCATGGGACAGTCATGATAGCACTGCTTGCAGCGGACGCACTTGTCAGGATGATGGACCATCCGAAAAGCGCTCGCCCTGTTGAACAGGGAATAGATCGCCCCGAGAGGGCAGACGACCCGGCAGAAGGGCCTTTTCACGAATACCATGAGGATGAACAGCACCAGGAGAATCGCCACCTTGTTGTAAAACAGAATGCCGATCAATTCCCGGAGCGGCGGCTGAATGATCAGCATGGGAATGCCCGCCTCAAGCGTTCCGGCGGGACAGACGTATTTGCAGAACCAGGTCACGCCGTAACCGAAATCATCGACAACCACCGCGGGAAGGATGACAACGAACAGGACGAGAAACACATATTTCCCGTAGATTAAAAAGCGGGGAATCTCATATTTTCGTGAGGGAATCTTGTTGATCAGTTCCTGAAGTAACCCGAACGGGCAGACCCAGGCACAAGGCATGCGGCCCACCAGGCTTCCGATGATTCCGAGAAATCCGACGACGTATAATCCCAGGTGAAGACGCCCCGTCTCCAAACCAGGCCGGAGCGTGGCGTAAAAATTCTGGAGCGACCCCAGGGGACAGGCGCCGGTGGCGGCGGGGCAGGAATAGCAGTTCAGCCCGGGCGTGCAGACGGCCTTGAGTTTCCCCTGATAAATGGTCCGGGTAAAGGGAAACATGAGGTAGGCGTTGCTGATAAGAACAGCCGCTGTCTGGATCCACCGTCTCACAGACCACATCATCCTATCCCTATGCAGCTGAAGCAGACCCTCACCGCTTTCTCCCAGACGGCGGACGCTTCATTCACGTTGATTCCAATGATAAACATGGCAAGAAAGATGAAGAACAGAACGAAGGGTGTTTTTTTTATCTTCTTTTTCATGACCCACCGCTACCGAACGATAACTGCCGCGGCCACATTGAACTCACGGGGCGCATGCCTCAGTCATGAGTGACGTTATCTTCCTTTCCAGAAAGGTCTCGTCACGGCTTCCGATGATTCTTTCCTGGATTTTACCGTCCCTGACAACAAGAATAGTGGGCACACCGAATAACATGAAGTCGCCGTACATTTTTTCACCGGCCCAGTAAACGGGAAATATCAGTTCCAGCTTATCCACAAGACGCTGCATGGGGGCAAGGTCGATGTCCATGCTGACCGCCACCAGTTTGAGCCCTCTGTCCTTGTATTTATGAAATAATTTATTGAGAACCGGCAATTCTTCGCGACAGGGACCGCACCATGCCGCCGTCGCCACCAGAAACAGCGGGCAATCCTGGGAGGCGATCATCTCCTGGATATCCTTCGTACCGATGGGAAGCACCTTATTCCCGGCAAATCCCTGAACCGGCGGCATGACCATAACAATAACGGCAATGAGAATGGCAACATAATACGATTTTTTCATGACGGGTTCCTTTCACCAAACCCTCGTCGTTTCATGCGGGAAACGACATTATCTTCACAGGCCGCAACCCCCACCATGAGGCTGTTCAAAGACGTCCAGCGCAAGGCTCCCGAAAGCCTGGGGAGCGAGTCGTACTGATAATACGCCGCAGGGACAAAGGCTGAGGGGAACATAGCAGTGGGCGTTTGTGGGCAGCCTCTCAAGTTTTTAATGATATACTCACATGGACAGGTCCGGTCAAGTACATTCTCCCCTCCCATGTCTCTATTTTATTCCCCAATTACTCCACAAATACCTATTACGCATAAGTAATATGTAACATGTCTTCCGGTATTGAATTTTACCTTTCCCGGTGCAATAGAGAGTGTATTGTCAGGCCCGGCAGTATCCGTCGCCAGAATATAGTAGTGAAAAAGCGGAATTGGCTACCGTTGAAGAGGCTCACTTACATCCAAAGGGAAGGGACGGAACCTGAGCAGAGGACGGAGCAACCGTCATGGAGAAACGGAACACCGGGAAACCATGAAGCAACAGCATTCCAAGGATGTATGATTATCAGAAAATACATCGTAACACTTACCAGAAATGAACGGAAATTCCTCAGGAGCATTACGAAGAAGGAAATACACAGGTTCCAGACAATAATCAACGCGCTCATACTGCTCGACTGCGATAGGGGGGATTTTCAGACAGGGAGATCAACTAACGAGGAAATTTCCAGGGTCCTGAACATAAGCATGAAAAAGATCGACAGGGTGAAGAAACGGTTCGTGGAAGACGGGCTTGACCGCGCCCTTGGAAGGGGAAGATCACGCCGCGTCTATCAGAAGAAGGCGAATAACGACTTCGCAGCCCCGCTGGTTGCACTGTGCGGGAGCGACCCGCCTGAGGGTTGCGCCCGATGGTCCCTGCGGCTGCTGGCGGACAAGGCGGTCGAACTCAACTACATCAACAGCATTTCCCATGAATCGGTTCGGCGCATTTTAAGAAAACAAACACAGACCGCGTCTGCCACAGCACTGTAAGGTCGTTTCATCGGGGTCATTGCCGAGAATTTCCCCCGGGAGGCTGTTCAAAAAGAAAAACGCCGACATTGTTGGGAAATCTGAGCGGCAAAAGTTTCACGTTTCACGTTTCACGTTATTCGATTTTCGTTATCCGGTTTCCGATATATGATCTCTGTTTTCCTATTTCCTGTTTTCTATTTTCCCATTTCCGATTTCCGTTTTTCGGTATCCGATTTACGTTTTTCGGTATCCAATTCCCGAATACTTTACGCCGAATAGAAAAGTTCGTGTTTCGTCTCGATCACGTGCCTGGTATCGACCACGGGAATACCGAACGACACGAAGTCGATGGTCCTGTACTCATCGTGAGGCGTGGCGATGAGGATACAATCGAAGTCCCCGCTCACGGCTACGGACTTTCTGCCGGCAAAGTGTCCGTACTCCCGGGTCTGGCCGATTTCGGGGATAAACGGGTCATTGTAACTGACCAGGCCTCCCATGCCTTCGAGTTTTTCCATGAGCCGGTAGGAAGGCGATTCCCGGTCGTCGTCCACATTCGCCTTGTAGGCAAGTCCCAACATGAGAATTCGGGAACCTTTGATCGGCTTTCCCGTTTCGTTGAGTGCCAGTATAACTTTGGAAACCACGTAATCAGGCATGGAGGTGTTGATCTGTCCGGCGATTTCTATAAACCGGGTAGACATCTCATATTCCCGTGCCTTCCAGGTGAGATAAAAGGGATCGATAGGAATGCAGTGCCCTCCCAGCCCCGGTCCTGGATAGAAGGCCTGGAAACCGAAGGGCTTTGTCTTCGCCGCCTCCACGACCTCCCAAATATCGATCCCCATTTTATCAAAAAGAATTTTCAGCTCATTGACCAGGGCGATATTCACAGAGCGATAGATATTCTCCAGCAGTTTGGCCGCCTCTGCCACCTTCGGCGACGAGACGGGAACGGTTCTGATGACAACCGAATCATACAGGGCAATCGCCGCCCGGAGGCATTCCTGCGTAAGGCCGCCGACGACCTTCGGCACCGTTTTCAGATTAAAGTCTTTGTTGTTGGGATCTTCCCGTTCCGGTGAATAGGCAAGGAAGAAATCACGTCCCGCTGTCAACCCAGATTCTTCAAGTATTCTCCTGAGATCTTCATCGGTCGTCCCGGGATAGGTTGTCGACTCGAGGACAACCAGGTGCCCCTTCCGGAGGTGCCGGGCAACCGTCTGTCCGGTGGTGAACACAAACCGCATGTCCGGCTCCCTGTTTTTGTTGAGCGGCGTGGGAACGCAGATAAGGATGCAGTCAACATCGCGGAGCAGGGAGAAATCGGCGGTGGCTGAGAATTTCTTCGACAGGAGTTCGCCCAGGGAGGTTATATCAATATGTTTTATATAGCTTTCGCCTTTGCCGAGCGTTTCCACCTTTTTCCCGTCGATATCAAAGCCCGTCACGGAAAAGCCCGCCTTGCAGAACTCGATGACCAGAGGCAATCCCACATAGCCGAGGCCGATGATTCCTATCCGGGCCTTCTTCGATATAATCTTGTCGATCAGGTTCATTTTTTATCTCCACTCTGTCGCAAAGCCCTGCCAAGCCGTTGAAAATGCAATTGCCTGGGGCTGTTCAAAAATGCCCGGATGCAAGGCTCCCGATAGCCTGGGGTGTGAGTCATATTCACAGCGGGCACCTCATGCGTTATTCGAGCAGGGCTTTCACCGTCTTGACAACCGCTTCAATGGTGATGCCGAACTTTTCATAAAGAATGGAAGCAGGCGCGCTTGCCCCGACACCATCCATCCCGATAACCTTACCTTCAAGTCCTACATACCGTTCCCAGCCCTGCCTGAGCCCCGCCTCGACGGCAAACCGGGC
>JAFGWZ010000218.1 GCA_016936905.1 Deltaproteobacteria bacterium
GATGCTTGCCGCATGAAGCCCCGTATCGACACCATTCCCCGCCGCCTCCACGCCGATCATGGCGACGCCGGGATCGTTCCTGAAGGGGTAGAAGATTCCCATGGCATTGCTCCCTCCTCCGACGCAGGCGATAAGGATATCGGGAAGCCGCCCCTCCATGCGGAGGATCTGCCGTTTTGTTTCCCTGCCGATGACGCTCTGAAAGTCCCTCACCATCATTGGATACGGGTGGGGGCCCGCCGTTGTTCCGATGACGTAAAACGTGTCCCTCACCCGTGAAACCCAGTACCTCATTGCTTCGTTCATGGCGTCTTTGAGAGTGTTCGTGCCGCTTTCCACGGGTATCACCTCCGCGCCGAGAATCTTCATCCGGAAGACATTCGGTTCTTGGCGCCTGATGTCTTCCAGTCCCATAAAAATCCGGCATTCCATGCCGAACAGTGCGGCGACCGTTGCCGTGGCGACGCCGTGCTGGCCCGCTCCCGTCTCGGCGATGACCCGCTGTTTCCCCATCCGCCGGGCAAGGAGGGCCTGCCCGAGGGTGTTGTTCATCTTATGAGAACCGGTGTGATTCAGGTCTTCCCTCTTGAGATATATCTTCGCCCCGCCGAGATATTCGGTGAGACGCCGGGCGAAGTACAGCGGTGTGGCTCTCCCCGAATATTCCCGGAGAAACTCCCTGTATTCCCGGTTGAATGACCGGTCCCGTTTTGCCGCTTTATACACCTTTTCGAGTTCGATCAGCGCGGGCATGAGGGTTTCGGGAGAAAATCGGCCTCCGAAAATTCCGAAATGTCCATTCTTATCAGGTAATCGTTGCTTCATTGTGTTCACCATTTGTTGTTGTATGTCTGCAGAAAATTCTCCTGCCGTCGCCTGCGGTGCCATACTTCCTCACCTTCCTTATGATATTTTTAATTTTCACCTGGTCTTTCTTTCCCGGAGCCCGTTCTACCCCACTGTTAATATCCACCGCGTGGGGCGATACAGAGGCGATTGCCTCGGGCAGGTTCTCCGCGGTCAGCCCTCCTGCCAGGATGAGCGGATAAGATCTTGCGATTATCGAAGCCGCCTTCCAGTTCGCATGCCGCCCCGTTCCACCATAGTGTTTCGGATCGTATGTGTCGACCAGAAACGCCTGGACGTCGTACCGGTCGAGTTCGGCCGGGTCATAATCAGCCCGGGGGGCGACCGCCTTTATGATCCGTGACGAAGGAAATCGCCGGCAGTATTCCGGAGACTCGCTGCCGTGAAGCTGGATCAGGTCGAGGTGGCACCGCGTCATGGTATCGATGACCGCTGTCGCGTCGGCATTCACGAAGACCCCTACCGTGGCAACGTCGATGGAAAGGCGCTCGATGATGCTCTCCACCGAATCGGGTGAGACATACCGGGGGCTGGGCCGGTGGAAGATGAAACCGATGGCGTCTGCACCGCTTTCCGCGGCGGCGCGGGCATCCTCCAGGGTGGTGATTCCGCATATTTTAATTTCTATCGTCATTGTTTTCGTCTCCGGACAGTTCTCTGAGCTTTGCCCCCATGTTCTCCGCCGTCATAAGTGTTTCTCCGATGAGAAAGGTTCGAATTCCCGCCCTCCGTAAACGGTTTATGTCTGATCTCGTGGCGATGCCGCTTTCACTCACTACGATTCGGCCTTCCGGGACATGAGCCGCCAGCTCGATGCTGACCGTCAGATCGGTGGTGAACGTTTCAAGATTCCTGTTGTTGATTCCGATGACCGTCGCCCCCGCATTGACTGCCTTGTCGAGATCGTCACGGGAGTGCACTTCCACGAGAGGGCAGATGCCGATCGATTCAGCCAGTTCCTTCAACTCGGTCAGGATGGCCTGCTCCATGATTCTCGCGATGAGGAGCACGGCGTCTCCGCCTATTACCCTGGTTTCGAATATCTGGTACGGATCGACGATGAAGTCTTTCCGCAGCAGGGGGAGAGATACGGCCGCTCTTATGTTTACAAGATCCACCGCCTCCCCGCCGAAAAATGCCTGATCGGTGAGAACGGAAAGGGCAACCGCACCATTTTTTTCATAGATAGATGCGATGGCCGGGGGGTCGAAGATGTTTCTCATCACACCCTTCGAGGGCGACCGCTTTTTTATTTCGGCGATGATGGAGCAGTCACCGACGGCAATCGCCTCTCTGAAGTTACGGGGTTCCGGAATGTCTCCGATCAGCGCCCGGAGATCCGATTCCGGCCGTTCCTTTTTCAGCCGTACCACTTCTTCGTATTTGTGCTGTACAATTCGGTCAAGTATCATTGATGGTCCTCAACTGTTGCTCATTTCGATCAGGGCCTGAAGTTTTTTAATCGCGGCGCCGCTGTCGATGCACTCTTTTGCCCGGGCAATGCCTTCATGAATCGTATCAGCCTGTTCAGCCGCAACGATCGCCAGGGCGGCGTTCAGAAGAACGATTGCCCTGCACGCTCCGTTCTTTCCTGAAAGAACACTCATGGTGATCTTCGCGTTCACCGAAGCATCCCCGCCGCGAAGGGCTGCACCGTCGTACGTATCACCGAAGAATTCAAGCGGGCTGATATTATAGGTTCTGATCAAACCATCTTTTAACTCGGAAATCCGGGTGTCCCCGGTAATCGTTGCCTCGTCGAGGCCATCCGAACCATGAACGATGAATGCCCGTTTGGTTCCCAGATTTTTCAGAACGCCGGCAAACATCTCGGTGAGTGTCCGGTCATAGACACCTATAAGCTGTGCCGTCGCCCCGGCGGGATTGGTGAGCGGGCCCAGCATGTTGAAGATCGTACGAATTCCGATCTCACGGCGGGGACCGATGGCGTGTTTCATGGCGCCGTGCAGCCGGGGGGCAAAGAGGAATCCGATACCGATTTCCTGTAGGCATTCCTCGACGATTTCCGGTCCCACCGTAATGTTGACGCCGAGTGCCTCCAGAACATCGGCGCTGCCGCACCCGCTCGATACGGCGCGGTTCCCGTGCTTTGCCACGGTTATCCCTGCCGCTGCGACGACAAAAGCGGTAGTGGTTGAGATATTGAAGGTGTTCATGCTGTCTCCCCCAGTTCCGCAGGTGTCGACGATGACCGATGACCGGGCGTCGATTCTTGTTGCCTTCTGCCTCATGATGCGGGCGGCTCCGGTCAATTCATCCACCGTTTCCCCCTTGATACGAAGCGATGTGATAAACGCGGCAATCTGTGCCGGCGTCGTATTTCCTTCCATTATTTGATCCATCACCTGCATCATATTCTGTTCGGTGAGGTTGTCATTGTTGACGACTTTCGCTATTGCCTCTTTAATCATGATATTCGCTCCTTTTCAGTTTTCTGATAAGCCTGCACAGGCGGTCAGGAAATTCTTGATTAGTCGTTTCCCGTTGGTCGTGAGTATCGATTCGGGGTGAAACTGTACCCCTTCGACGGGATATTCACGGTGCCTGATTCCCATGACCTCTCCTTCCGCCGTTTCGGCGGTTACCGTCAGACAGTCAGGAAGCGAATCCCGCCGAAGAATCAATGAATGGTAGCGGCACGCCGTCAGTGGACTGGGAAGCCCCTGGTAAATGGTCTGCCCGTCATTGAGAATCGGAGACGTCTTCCCGTGCATGATCCGTTCGGCCCGAATGACCTCGGCGCCGAAAGCGTAACCGATTGCCTGGTGTCCCAGGCAGATTCCCATAATGGGTATGGTTCGGTGAAACCGCTTGATGACATCGACGGTGATTCCCGCGTCCTTTGGTGACCTGGGGCCGGGGGAAAGGAAAAGTGCCTCGGGCCGAAGCGCCTCTATGTCGTCGAGGGTAATTTCGTCATTCCGGTAGACAGCGGTCTCTACGCCGAGCTGTCCGAGATACTGGACGAGGTTGTAAGTAAATGAATCATAGTTATCGATCATTACAATCATGTTAATCCTCCCTCTTGGTATAAGAAATATCAAAATCCGTTGCGGCAAGGCGAATGGCCTGCATCATCGCCCGTGCCTTGTTAACCGTTTCGTCGTATTCGGCGGATGGGTCGGAGTCCGCCACAATCCCCGCGCCGGTCTGAATATACAGTTTTTCGCCCTTGACCATGATGGTGCGGATGGTAATGCCAAGGTCCATGTTGCCGGTGAAGCTCACGTACCCCACCGCTCCTCCGTATGGCCCCCGGCGGGAGCACTCGATCTCGTCAATGATTTCCATTGCCCTTACTTTCGGCGCTCCCGAAAGGGTACCGGCGGGGAAGGAAGCCTTGATAACGTCGAAGGCGTCCCGTCGTGGATCGAGCTGAGCCCTGATATTCGATACCAGATGCATGACATGGGAATACCGTTCAACGGTCATGAGCTGGGTTACCTGGACGCTTCCTATCCGGGCAATCCTTCCCAGGTCGTTCCTTCCAAGATCGACGAGCATGATGTGTTCAGCCCGTTCCTTTTCATCCCGGAGAAGTTCGTCGGCCAGTCTGCGGTCTTCCTGTTCGGTCTTCCCCCGCTTTCGGGTTCCGGCGATAGGCCGCAGTTCCACGATACCCTCATCGAGACGGACCATGACCTCGGGTGACGATCCGATGAGAACCAGGTCGTCCATCTTGAGATAGAAGAGGTAAGGTGACGGATTGATGTAGCGGAGGGCCCGATACAGGTCGACGGGGTCGAGACCGTTATTCGTTTCAAATCGCTGGGAGAGAACCACCTGGATAATATCGCCGGCAACAATATAGTCCTTTGCCTTTTCGACCATAGACCGGAACTCGTCGGGCGACACGGTTGACCGGAGCGTCGGTTCTGCCGGGCGCGCCGCTGATGTTGCATTTTCCGTCGCCGTTGTCATGATAGCGACGAGGCGGTCGATCTTCGACGTTCCTTCGGCATAGGCAACGCGGAGATCATCAACTCCGTCGGTGCAGACAGCGGCGACCACCTTGATAGTATGTTTAACGTTATCGAAGATCAGCAATGTATCGGTGATGAGAAAAACCGCTTCCTCGGTACCAACGCCCGCCAACCCCCGGTCTGGGAGATTCTCGAAGTAGCGGACCATGTCATAGGCGAGAAAACCGACAGCGCCGCCGGAGAACCGGGGAAGGCCATCCACTGGGACCGGCCGGTATCCGTCCATCAAATCTTTCAGAATGGAGAGGGGGTCACCACCATGGCTGAACTGTTGCCTCTCTTTGCCGTTGTGAATAACGACATCGTCTCCCATGACCCTGAAAATCTTTTGTGGGTCAGCGCCGAGAAAGGTGTAGCGGGCCCATTTTTCTCCCCCTTCCACGCTTTCCAGAAGAAATACGTGAGTGCGGGATTTTAATTTCATCAGTACCGACACCGGTGTTTCCCGATCGGTGAGTATTTCCCGGTACAGAGGGATCAGGTTTCCCTTCCGGGACAACTCTTCAAACTGTTCGAATGACGGGTAGTGCATTGTAATTTTCCTCTCGGTAAATCAAAAAAAAGGCCGTGAGCGGTCACGGCCTTTTTGAATATTATCATATCTGAAAAACAAAAAAGCCGTGGAATCCGGAAGCGGTTTCCACGGCCTGATCATCATCGTTTCTATGGACCTATCGGTGGACAAACCCCTTCCCTGGATTGTTCCACCACCACCAGCTGTTTAAAATTGAGGTCAGGTACTGCATGTATTGCCTCTTACTATTTTCATAATTAACAATCTTTTATCAGCAAAAAAATGATGTGTCAATCTTTTTCTTGTTCTTTTTTGTTTGTTCCGGAATGGATTATGAGCCCTTCCCGTCCTTCTACTGACATTGACAGGACTCGCCTTTCGCCTCCTCCATGATGACCATGAATGTGGAGTCGTGCAACGGGCCGGGCGGTCAGCTCCGTTGCTGATTTGTTGCCCAAATTCATAATTCCCGGTCCACGGATCTTTTTGATACATCGTCGGCTTGCTCCAGGCGCTGTCAAAACTCGACCTTCGGTCTCAGACAGTTGACAGCGCTGGTCTTACGCTACTCCGCGATTTATTCGCAAAAAGCTCCCTGATGCCCGGTCACATGAATTTGAGCAACGGGCCGGGCAGTCGAATCCGTTTTTGCCTTGGCCTTTCGCCCTTGGCCCTTAGCCTTTTCCCCATAGATCAATGCTGATTTATAATCGGTAATAATTCAGTAATAATTAAGTATTGTACTTATCGTTTCCTATGATACCTGATTCTTTATTAAAAAGTGATGGTTGGCCGAAAGGTTTGGGATGTGGGCACGGTACGTGGGTTGTTTTATCAGATGAGGTCGTTGCGAATAGATATGGAATATGCCCGGTCCTTCACTGAGAGCGCCGAGAAAGCCCGTAATTACATGGTCAAGTAAGAAGTTGAAAGGAGGTTGTCGATGAATACCATTCTCAGAATCAACATGGGGGCGGAAGGCGGCCCCGCCGTAACGGAAGAGCCGTGGGGAAAGTATGAAGGCCTGGGAGGCAGGGCGC